>NZ_JBEYFS010000055.1:0-57381 GCF_040634475.1 Streptomyces sp. NPDC007095 | reverse complement strand
GTGCCGCGGCACGAGGCGCGCCGGCGGATCGCGGCCGCGGTGGAGGCGCGGCTCCAGGGGTGGCACGGCGAGCTCGCGGCACGCGCGTGACGGCGTGCCGTCCGGCGAGGGTGTGGCCACCCGGTTCTGGACGCTCGCGCATGCCTCCGCTCCCCTCGGCCATGGTCACTGTGGCACTGCGGGATTTCACTTGTGGTGACGGAGGGTGCCGTGCAGGATCCTGGGCTTCGGGGAGCGACGGGGGAGTTGTCATGATCGATGGACCGTATTTCGTGCTGACCGTGCTGGGGGTGCTCGGCTGCGGGCTGGTGGCCGGGGTGTTCTGCGGGTTCTCGACGTTCGTGATGCGGGGGCTCGCCGAGTTGCCGCCCGCGCAGGGCGTGGCGGCGATGAACGCGATCAACGTGGCCGCGGTGCGCCCGGCGTTCATGCTCGTGTTCGTCGGGTCGGCGGGGCTGTGTGCCGTGCTCGCCGTGGTCACCTTCGTGCTGCTGCCCGACGAGGGGACGGTGGAGCTGTTGGTGGGCAGCGCGCTGTATCTGTTCGGGACGTTCGGGGTGACGGTCGTCGCTAACGTCCCGCGCAACGACGCGCTGCTGAAGTTGGACCCGGGTACGCCGGAGGCGGCCGTGTACTGGCGTTCGTACGTGCGCGAGTGGACGCTGTGGAACCACGTCCGCGCGGTCGCGTCGGCCGCCGCGGCGGTGTCGTACACGCTGGCCCTCACCTGAGGCTGCCACCGGCCACGACCGGGGTCCGCAGCTGAGCGGCAGGGTACGTGGAGGCGACGTATCGTGGCGGGAAAGGAGTGCCGCCCAGGGGCCGTGGGCCGAAGGCGTTCGATGGTCGCGCGGCCCCGTACCGGTACGCGTACGTGAGGGAGACGGCCATGGCCGATCCCAAGGGATTCATGACCACTCCGCGCGAGGAGTACCCCCGCCGGCCCGTCGAGGAACGGGTGCGGGACTGGAACGAGGTGTACGTCCCCGGTGCGCTGCTGCCGATCATCAGCAGGCAGGCCGACCGCTGTATGGACTGCGGCATTCCGTTCTGCCACGACGCCTGCCCGCTGGGCAATCTGATCCCCGAGTGGAACGACCTCGTCTCGCGCGAGGACTGGCGGGCGGCGAGCGACCGGTTGCACGCGACGAACAACTTCCCCGAGTTCACCGGCCGGCTGTGCCCCGCGCCCTGCGAGGCGGGCTGTGTTCTCGCGATCAACCAGCCCGCGGTGACGATCAAGAACGTCGAGGTCGCCATCGCCGACCGCGCCTGGGCGGACGGTTTCACGCCACCGCGTCCACCGGACCGGCTCTCCGGCCGTACGGTCGCGGTGATCGGGTCGGGGCCCGCCGGGCTCGCCGCGGCGCAGCAGCTGACCCGGGCCGGGCACACCGTCGCCGTGTACGAGCGGGCCGATCGGATCGGTGGGCTGCTGCGGTACGGGATCCCCGCGTTCAAGATGGAGAAGCGGCATCTGGACCGGCGGCTGGAGCAGATGCGGGCGGAGGGCACGAAGTTCCGGACGTCCACGGCGATCGGCCGGGACCTCGGGGCGGCCGAGCTGCGGGCGCGCTACGACGCCGTGGTGCTCGCGGTGGGCGCCACGGCCTGGCGTGAACTGGACGTTCCGGGGCGGGAGTTGGCCGGCATCCATCAGGCGATGGAGTATCTGCCGCTGGCCGACCGGGTGTGCGAGGGGGATCTGGAGGTGTCGCCCTTGTCCGCGGCCGGGAAGCACGTCGTCATCGTCGGCGGCGGTGACACGGGCGCCGACTGTCTGGGGACCGCCGTGCGCGAGGGTGCCGCGTCCGTGACCCAGCTCGACATCTATCCGCAGCCGGAGGCCGAGCGCGACGAGGACGTCGAGCCATGGCCGACATACCCCAAGATCTACCGGCTCTCGGCCGCGCACGAGGAGGCCCGCGACCTGGAGACGGCGCCCGCCGCGGACGCGGACGCGCGCCTCTTCGCGGCTTCCACGCTCCACCTCACCGGGGACGCGGACGGGCATGTGCGCTCCCTGCATCTGGTCGAGGTCGACGAGCGGCGCCGCCCGGTCCCCGGCTCCGGGCGGACTCTCCCCGCCGACCTCGTGCTGCTCGCTCTCGGCTTCTCGGGGCCCGACCGGCACGACGGTCTGATCGACCAGCTCGGCCTGGTGCTCGACGCGCGGGGCACGATCACCCGCGGCGCCGACTTCGCGACCAATGTCCCCAAGGTGTACGTCGCCGGGGACGCGGCCCGCGGGCAGTCGCTCATCGTGTGGGCCATCGCCGAGGGGCGGGCGGTGGCGGCGGCCGTGGACCGCGCGCTGGCCGGGACGTCGCAGCTGCCGGCGCCGATCGGACCGTACGACCGCCCCATGACCGCGTAGGGCTGGGCCGGTCGGTGCGGGCGACCCCGGGGCTGCGAAGCCGTGCGGGTCAGCGGCGTTCGTCCGTGCCCGCCACCTTCGCCGTGGACAGCGCGACCCGGTTCCAGGTGTTGATCGTGAGGATGAGGGCCAGGACGTGAGCCAGTTCCTGGTCGTCGAAGTGGGCGGCGGCCTCCGCGTAGACGTCGTCGGGCACACCGGCGTCGGCGACGCTCGTGACCGCCTCCGTGAGGGCGAGGGCCGCGCGCTCCCTCTCGGTGAAGAAGTGCCGGGCCTCGCGCCACACCGGGACCATGTGCAGCCGGTCTTCGCTCTCGCCGGCCTTGCGGGCGTCGTTGGTGTGCATGTGGAGGCAGTACGCGCAGTGGTTGAGGTGGGAGGCGCGGATCTGGATCAGTTCGACGAGGGCCGGGTCGAGCCCGTCGCGGGCCGCCGCGTCGAAGCCGACGAGGGCACGGAAGACCTTCGGGGCGGACTTGGCGAAGTCGAGGCGAGCGGGAACGGTGGCGGTCGTGTTCATGATGTCCCTCGCGTTCGTCGTGTTCGTGTTCGTCGTCATGACCATGAATCTACGGACCGGAAAGACCGGTTGTAGGGTGCATTTCCATGGCGGAATCATGGGTCAATTCTGCGGAGCGGATCGGCGCCGACCTGCATCTGGAGCTGTCCGGGCCGGGCGGCCGGCGGGCCGCGCTGATCCGGGCGCTGCGCGAGGCGGTACGCGGTGGCAGGCTCGCCCCGGGCACCCGGCTGCCGCCGTATCGCTCGCTCGCCGCCGACTTGGGCGTGGCCCGCAACACGGTCGCCGACGCGTACGCCGAACTCGTCGCCGAGGGCTGGCTGACCGCCCGGCAGGGCTCGGGCACCCGCGTTGCCGAGCGCGCCGAACCACTGGTTGCCCCGGAGCGCGTACCGAAAAAGGCACCTCCACGCGCGCGTGGACCCCGACACGATCTGCGGCAGGGGACACCTGACGCCTCGTCGTTCCCGCGCGCCGCATGGCTCGCCTCGTATCGTCGGGCGCTCCAGCAGGCGCCCAACTCGGCCTTCGGGCCCGGCGATCCCGCGGGCCGCGTCGAACTGCGCGAGGCTCTCGCCGAGTACCTGGCACGCGCGCGTGGCGTGCGCACCGAGCCGGGACGGATCGTGATCTGTTCGGGCTTCGCGCACGCCCTGCGGCTGCTCTTCCCGGGCGTGTTGCGCGGACCGCTGGCGGTCGAGTCGTACGGCCTCGGCTTCCACCGCGAGCTGCTGGCCGCCGCGTCGGTCCGGACCGTGCCGCTGCCGCTGGACGAGGACGGCGCCCAGGTGGGCGGGTTGGGCCGGGAGCGGGCGGTCCTGCTCACGCCCGCGCACCAGTTCCCGACCGGTGGCCCGCTGCACCCGGAGCGGCGGGCCGCCGTCGTCGACTGGGCACGCGCGCGTGGCGGCGTGATTCTGGAGGACGACTACGACGGCGAGTTCCGCTACGACCGCAAGCCCGTCGGCGCCGTGCAGGGACTGGACCCCGAGCGGGTCGTCCACATCGGCTCGGTGAGCAAGAGTCTGTCGCCCGCGCTGCGGCTCGGCTGGATGGTCCTGCCGCGGCGGTACGTCGACGCCGTC
The DNA here is from genome assembly GCF_040634475.1 of Streptomyces sp. NPDC007095. Lineage (NCBI taxonomy): Bacteria > Bacillati > Actinomycetota > Actinomycetes > Kitasatosporales > Streptomycetaceae > Streptomyces > Streptomyces sp. NPDC007095. The sequence continues at coordinate 53,399 of NZ_JBEYFS010000055.1, read as the reverse complement.
CTCGCCGTCAAAGGCGATCGGGAGGCGTGGGCGAGCGTCCTGGAGCAGCTGGCGCTCGCGGACTTCCTCGCCTCCGGGTCGTACGACCGTCATGTCCGCCGGATGCGGCAGCGGTATCGCGGGCGGCGTGACCGGCTCGTCGCGGCCCTCGCGGAGCAGGCGCCGCACATCGAGGTGACGGGGATCGCGGCCGGGCTGCACGCGGTGCTGCGGCTGCCGCCCGGCACCGAGCGGTCGGCCGTCAAGGCAGCGACCTGGCAGGGTGTCGCGCTCGACGGGCTCGCCGGGTTCCGGCATCCGGAGGCGACGATGTCCGCGCCGGACGGGCTGGTGGTGGGTTACGCGACACCCTCGGAGCATGTGTACGGGGCGGCGTTGGAGGCGTTGTGCGGGGCGCTGCCGCCGGGTCCCTAGACACCCTCTTGGCCGACGCCCCGCCAGGTAATGCGTTTGTCGCGTAAAGCGTTCGTTGCGTAAAGCGTTTGTTGTCGTGGTCCTACGGTCTCGGTCTTCTACCGCTGCAAGCAATCAATTCAGCACCAATTTATTCAGCATCAATTTCAAGAGAGTTCAGGAAAGAAGGAAGTCCGCCACCCCCTCCTTGGCGCCCTGGATGAACGCGGTCATCTCACCGGGTGTGTAGATCAGCGCGGGTCCGTCCGGATCCGCCGACTGGCGGACGGCGATACGCCCGTCCGCGAGCTTCATCGCCTCCAGGCAGTTGCCGCCGTTGCCGCCGCTCCACGGCTTGTGCCAGCCCTCGCTGCCCAGTTCACGGGCGGGCATCCCGTTGTAGATCCGCTCATCGCGGATCCGCTCATTGCGTATCCGCTGCTTGATGTTGTCCATTCACAGCTCCTTGCGGAAATCCCGGAGGATCTCCTTCGTGCGATGTGCCGTGGCGGCCTGAGCCGCCATGCGGTCCATGACCTCGAGGTGAGTCGCCACCTCGGAACGCTCGTCCAGATAGACAGCGCCGGTCAGGTACTCGCTGTAGACCATGTCCGGGAGTTCGGGCATGGCAAAGCGAAACAGCACGAAGGGCCCGTACGTGCCGGGGTGCGGCCCCGTGGAGAACGGGACGACCTGGAGCGTCACGTTGGGCAGCTTCGTGGCCTCGATCAGCTTGTCGATCTGGGCGCGCATCACCTCGGGACCGCGGACGGGGCGGCGCAGGGCCGTCTCGTCCATCACGGCCCAGATCCGGGGTGCGCCTTCACGAGTGAGCAGATTCTGGCGTTGCATGCGCAGCGCCACATGGCGCTCGATGTCCTCGGGTCTGGTCTGGCCGATGGCGCCCGACTTCAGGACGCCACGGGCGTACTCCTCGGTCTGCAGGATTCCGGGCACGAAGTGGGGTTCGTACGAACGGATGAGGGTGGCGGCGCCCTCCAGGCTGACATACATCGAGAACCAGCCCGGCAGGATGTCATGGAAGCGCTGCCACCAGCCGGGTCGGTTGGCCTCCTCGGCCAGTTGGACGAAGGCCTCGGCCTCCTCGTCCGACACCCCGTACGACTTCAGCAGGAGCTGGAGGTACGGGATTTTGAGGGCGACTTCGGCCATCTCCATCCGGCGGACCGTGGCGGGCGCGACACGCAGGATGCGCGCCGCCTCCTCACGTTTGAGACCCGCGCGTTCCCGTAGGTCCAGCAGGCGCCGGCCGAGGACGACCTGGCCGACCGTCGGCGCGGACCGCGGTTCGCTCACGTCCCACCTCCACTGAGTCCCGAACAGACGCCGTTGCGACGGTCGGATGCCGTCGTGAACGGTCGGACGCCGTTCTGAACGGTTCTGAACAGGTACTGCGTCATGACAGACCGGACGGCGCCGTTCGGGGTCCTCTTCGTCTTCTTCGTCTTCTTCGACTTCTTCGACGATCCCAACTGGCGCCGCTCGGCGTGCTGTTGCCAGCAGTGTGCCACGGCACTTCTCAGAGTCACACGGCACTCTGCAATTTTCAGAGTGACACTTGCCAAGTGTTCACGGCGGGGAGATAGTGGCAAGCGTGATTCCGTCCGCGCCCTTAGGAACAGACGCCGCCGAGGACCGCTCCGGTCTGCGTGCCGCCGCAGGGGTGCGCCCTGGCGCCGCCGCCGCGCGCCGGTTCCGCTTCGAGCTGGCCGCACACCCGGGTTCCGTGGCTCAGGCCCGGCACCTGACGCGCGCCCGGCTCTCCGGCTGGGACGTGTCCGACGACACCTGTGACACGGCGGTCCTCGTCGTCTCCGAGCTGGTCACCAACGCCATCGTGCACAGCGCGAGCGCGCGTGTGGTGTGCGAGCTGCACGACGGGAACGACCTGGTGCGGATAGCCGTACGTGACGAGGGATGCGCTCCCGATGAGCCGCACCCCTCGCCGCAGCGTCCCGAGGAGGAACACGGCAGGGGGCTGCTGCTCGTCACGGCGGTGTGCCGGTCCTGGGGCGCCCAGGACACCGCGCCGGGGCTGCTGGTATGGGCTGATCTCCCGCGCTCCCCGGCCGCCGACGCCACGACTGCCGCAGCGGCCCGCTCCGACCTCGGATGGGGCGCGAGGAAGCCACCGGCCGACGGCCGGGGCACCGGGACGGAAGCGTCCTGGGGAACGGAACCCTCCTGGAGGACGGAAGGGTCCTGGAGGAGGGAAGGGTCCTGGAGGAGGGAAACCTCCTGGGGGACGCGGACCATGGGGGTCCCCCCGATCGGGCAGAGCCGGGATCGAGGGAGGCTGTGAGGGGTACGTCGGCGACAGGACCCGGTGCTCAGGTCCTGAGCCTGGACACGCTGGTCCGCTTGAGGCGCGAGCAGACGGCGTCCAAGGCGCTGCGACGTCTCCCCGTGCCCGAGGGCATGACGGTACCGCTGGGCTGCGACGCGGTCGCGGTGCCCGCCCGGTTCGGCCCCCTGCTGATGACCCGGCTGCCCCGGGTGGGCTGTGTGTACGCCGACGGGGCGCACTGGTGGTGGCTCGTGCCCTCCGAGTCCGATGTGGCCCTGGACTGGCCCGCACCCGCCCGCTACGCCGCCGGGGCGGTCGTACCGGACACCCCGCACACCCCCGGCCTCATCCACAAGCCGGCCGGCACCCTGCCGTACACCCCGCCGATCCCCCTCTATCTGGCCCTGTGCCGGGTCACCGGTACGACACCCGTCTGGTCGCGTCCGATCAGCGCGTGACCCTGCTGTCGACGATCGGCACGTGACTCTCCGGTCGCCGAACGGCACGTGACTCTCCGGTCGCCGAACGGCACGTGACTCTCCGGTCGGTGAACGGCGCGTAGTCGTCCGGTCGGTGAACGGCGCGTAGTCGTCCGGTTCGGGGGCTGGCGAGTGTGTCCGAAGTGCGCCGGTCGCCACCCGTACTCGGCCATCACCACGAGTGGAGTGCCGTGTTCCTGGGGAGGGCACCGTTCATCCGTTCCCGGGGAGGCCGATGGTGGGGAAGACCACAGGGAAAGCGCGCAAGAAGAAACGCGACGACGACAAACCGGCGCCGTCCGCCTCCGAACACCTGCTCTTCGGCGGCCCGCTGCGCTATGACATGGGCTGGTCGCAGCACTCCGACGCGTTCCTCGAGTTGAACTTCCGCGCGATGGTGACGCGGCTGCCGTCCCTGCTCGCGTCCAGTTTCCGGCTCGCCTGGACCGCCGACCGCCGCGCCGCCCGGATCGTGGTGTCCGCCGAACTGGCCCGGGGCGCGGCGCAGGCGGTGAGCCTGCTGGCCGTCAACATCGTGCTGGGCCGGCTGATGACGAGCGGCTCCGTCGGGGACCGGCTGCACGGCGCGGTCCCGGCGCTGATCACGGTCGCCGCCGTCATGCTGCTCGGCGCGCTGCTGCGGGCGGCCTCCACGTATGCCACCGGGCGCCTGGAACCCAAGGTGGAACGCGTCGCCACCGAGCTGTACCTGGAGCGCGCGGCGGCCGTCGAACTGTCCGCGATCGAGGACGACGCCTTTCACAAGCTGCTGGACACCGCGCAGTACGGTGCCTCCTCGGCCCGCCGCATGATCGCGATCGCCACCCGCGTGGTGAACGCGATGATCTCGCTCATCGCGGCCGCGGGCGTGCTGACCGTGCTGCACCCCGCCCTGCTGCCGCTGCTCGTGACGATGACGCTGCCGAGCGCCTGGAGTTCCCTGACGATCGCCCGGCGCCGCTACGAGTCCTTCCACACCTGGGTGCAGCACGCCCGCGCCGGGCATCTGATCAGCAGTCTGCTCACCGAGCCCGCAGCGGCCCCGGAGATCCGCGTGCATGGCGTCGGCCCCTTCCTGCTGCGTCACTTCCGCTCGATGTCGGAGACCGCGGAGGCGGAACAGGCCCGCCTGGCCCGTCTCTCCGCCCGCACCGGCCTGGTCGCGGCGGGCTGGACGGGCATCGCCACCGTGGCGACGTACGCGACGCTCGGCGGACTGCTGCTCGCCGGTGCGATGGCACTCTCCGTCGCCGGTACGGCCGTGATCGCGATCCGCACCGGCTCCGCGAGCCTCGACACGCTCGTCCTGGAGGTCAACTCCCTCCATGAGGAGGCCCTGTTCGTGGGCGATCTGCAACGCCTGTACGTGGAGGCGGCCGAGCGCGCGATCCCGGTGGGCGGCGAACCGCTCCCCGACGATCCGAGCGAAATCCGCTTCGAGAACGTCACGTTCACCTATCCGGGCGCCTCGACACGGCCGGCGCTCGCGGACGTCACCCTCCGTCTGCCGCTCGGCAAGATCGTGGCGCTCGTCGGCGAGAACGGCTCGGGCAAGACGACCCTGGTGAAGCTGCTCGCGGGCCTGTACGCGCCCGAGCGGGGCCGGATCCTGTGGGACGGCGTCGACGCGGCGACCGCGGACCGGCAGCAACTCGCCGAACGCATCGCGATGGTGGCGCAGGACTTCAAACGCTGGCCGTTCACGGCCCGCGTCAACGTGGCGGTCGGCCGTGCCTCGGCGCCGCTGACGGACGAGCGCGTCACCTCGTCGGTGACGGCGGCCGGGGCCGAGGACGTGGTCGCCGACCTGCCCCGCGGTCTGGACACGCTGCTGGCCCGCGGTTTCAGCGGCGGGCACGAGCTGTCGGGCGGGCAGTGGCAGCGGCTGGGCATCGCACGGGCCGCGTACCGCCGTGGTCGCATCCTGATCGTGGACGAGCCGACCGCGGCGCTCGACGCCCGGGCCGAGCTGGAGGTCTTCGACAAGATCAGGGCCCTGGCGGGCAGCGGCCAGACGGTCGTCCTCATCACCCACCGGCTGGCCTCGGTCCGCCACGCCGATCTGGTGCATGTCCTCGAACAAGGTCGTCTGGTGGAGTCCGGCAGTCCGGACGAACTGCTGGCGAAGGGCGGTGTCTACGCCGAGCTGTACTCCTTGCAGGCCGAGCAGTTCACGACGAAGGTGCCCACGATGCTTCCTACGAAAGTGCCCGCTCCGACAGTGCCCGCTCCGAAGGTGGGCTGACCTCGGCCGGCCTCACTCGACGAGTTCCCCGGCACGCACGATCACCAAAAACGCGTCCGAGGCGAGGTCCATGACGACCTCGGCGGCCTGCCCCTGAAGGCGGCACGCCTGCGCGAACTCCTCGGCGGGCCACGAACCGCGCGGCCCTCCGGCGGGAAAGCGCTCCAGCACCATTCGCCCGTTCACCCTGCACCTCCATGTAACGCGCCGTACTCATGACGCGTACTCATAGAGTTAAACGCCAAAGGCGGGGTGAACGGCTCGGTCAGTGACGGTACTGAGACATAGTCAACACTCGTTCACTACTCCGCTGTGAGGGAACTCTCGGCCTGTGCGCGTTTCATTTCGTGAGTTTTCCCTTCTCGTACTTTCTTGTCATTCCTCGTACTCGTCGTGGTACCGGATCCGCCCGCTGCCCGCCGGCGCCCCCAGTGCCGAGGCGCGCCCCCGGGGCACCTCCCACTCCTCCTGCCTGCCGAGTGCCGTGAGATCCAGCAGGGTGGTCGTGGAGCCGAGCCCGTCGAGGCCGCGCTCGTACGTCGAGTAGGTGTGGAAGACCCTGTCCCGGTCCCGCAGGAAGCAGCTCACGCCCGGCCGCTCGCAGGGCTCGTCGTCGACCTCGACGGACACCCTGAAGTCGTAGTTGAAGTCGCTGTCGTACGACGAGTACCAGGGCACCGTCCACCCCATACGGGCCTTGAACGGCAGGATCTTCGTGTACGGCGCCCGGGACACGGCGGCGAACTGCGTGCCCCGGGCCCGCAGATGGGCGAGGTGGCCGATCTGGTCGAGGAAGGCCGAGCAGCTGCGGCAGCCCGCGTCCCACTCCGGCGCGAACATGAAGTGGTAGACGACGAGTTGGTGGCACCCTTCGAAGAGGTCGAGCAAGGCCGCCTTGCCGTCGCCGCCCTCGAACACGTACTCCTTGTCGATCTCGACCATCGGCAACCCGCGCCGCGCCGCGTTGAGCGCGTCCCGTGCGCGGGTCGCCGCCTTCTCCTTGACCAGCAGTTTCTCGCGCGCGGCGCGCCACTCCTCGCTCGAGACGATCTGCGGAAGCGTCATGTGTCCCTCCTAGGGAGCGGTGCCTTCGCAGTGGTGACCGGGCGTGGGAGCAGAACTCATCGGTGCCGGCGGAGAATTTCTGGATTCAGTACGTCACCGGGAGCGCGAGCAGGCCGCGGGCGCGCAGGGAGGGCCGCCACCGCAGTTCGGCCGGGTCGGCGGCGAGCGCGAGGTCCGGAAGGCGTTCCAGGAGCGCGGACACGGCGATCTCCGTCTCCAGGCGGGCCAGCGGCGCGCCCACGCAGTAGTGGATGCCCCGGCCGAGGGCGAGATGGCCGGAGGCGTCCCGGTCGAGGTCGAGGCGCTCGGGGTCAGGGAAGCGGGCCGGGTCCCGGTTGGCCGCGGCCAGGGACAGCAGGACGGTCTCGCCCGCGGGCACGGTGACCTCGCCGATCGTCACGTCCTCTACGGGGAAGCGCCGGATGGCGAGCAGCGCGGGCCCTTCGTGGCGCGCGAACTCCTCGACGGCGTCGGGGAACCGCTCCGGGTTCGCGCGCAGGGCGGCCAGCTGGTCGGGATGGGTGAGCAGTCCCAGGATGGCGTTGCCGATGAGCTGCACGGTGTTCTCGTAGCCCGCGAAGAGGATGAGGAAGGCGAGCGACATCAGCTCGTCCTCGGTGAGCCGGTCGCCCTCGTCGCGCACCGCGATCAGGTCGGAGAGCAGGTCGTCGGCCGGCTTCTTCCGTTTGTCCGCGAGGAGTTGGGTGAGGAACCCGAGCATGGCCGCGACCGCCTCCTTGGCGGCCCCGGGACGGGTCGGGTCCGGCGCGACGAGCACGTCGGTCCAGGCCCGGAAGTCCCGGCGGTGCTCGACTGGAATGCCCAGCAGGTCGCAGATGACGGTGATCGGCAGGGGCGCGGCGTACGCGGCGATCAGGTCGGCGCTGCCGTGCGGTCCGAGCGCGTCGAGGAGCCGGTCGGCGGTTTTCCGTACGGGTGTGCGCAGTTGCTCGACGCGGCGTGATGTGAAGGCGCGGACCACCAGGCGCCGGACGCGGGTGTGGTCGGGCGCCTCCATGTTCAGGAGGTTGGCGTCGAGGGCGGGCGGCAGCGACAGCCCCTGGTAACTCCCGGGCAGCGCGTGCCTCTTGTCCATCGAGAGCAGCGGGTTCGCGAGTGCCTCGCGGACGTCCTCGTACCGGGTGACGAGCCAGGCGGGGTTGCCGTCGGTACCGGCGACGCGATGCACGGGCGCGGTGTCGCGCAGGCGGTCGTAGACGGCGTACGGGTGGTCGATGAGGCCTTCTGCGGGGTCCATGCCCTCCAGCCTAGGCAGAGTGGATCAGGTGTCGTACTCCTGAATCCGCCTCCCGTGGCCCGATCGACGGGCGCGGGCAACCGCTCCCCCAACTCCCCGACCGTGGCGGGCAGATCGAATGTCAGCGGCACACGGTCGCGCGTCCGCAAGGCGCGTCTCGCGCGTGGCCGCCTCGATGACCCCGGCCCGTACGACGATCGAGGCGTCCTCGACGAACCCGATCTCCTCGTGCTCGTCGTGCACGAGCGCGGTGCATCCGGTGATGAGGAGGTCGGCGGGGCCCGCCGCGGACGAGTTGGGGGTGGACGGGGTCGGGACGGACGACGTCATGGCGTCACCGTGCGACGGGTCGGGCTCCCGGTGCTCAGCCCGCGAGTGAAACAGGTGGCGCCTGCCCCTCCTTCGCCGCCAGCCCCGCGCGTTCCCGTCCTTCGGCCAGTTCGTCGAGGAGTTCGGCGATGCGTTCGGTGTGCTGGGGGGTGAGCCGTCCGGTGTCGTCGAGCTGCACGGCGCACGCGGTCGTGGTGTCGACGAGGCGTTCGAGGGTGGCCGCGACCTCGTCCGTTCCCTCGGCGTGCCGGGCCAGGGCGGGGAGTTCGGCGGCGGCGAGGTCGATCGAGGCGCGGGCCTCGGCGAGCGCGCGGTAGGCCTCGCGGCGCAGGGCCCAGCGGCCGGCCCGGTCGTCGGTCGTGCCGTCGTCCAGTACGTGGGCGAGGTACAGGTGCGCGGCCTCGGCGGCGCGGGTGAGCCGTGCCCGTACCCCTCCCCCGCGCTGCCCGAGCGCGGGCAGATGTCCGACGAGCAGCACGATCGCGCAGGCCAGCAGCGTCTCGCCGATCCGGCTCCAGGAGGCCTGTGGTTCCCCGCCCACCATGACGAGGGAGAGCACGAGCACGGTGACGACGGCGGTCTGCGCCGCGAAGTGCCGGGTGGCGACGGGGATCAGGGCGCCGCACAGCGCCACCAGGGCGACCAGCCCGGCGGGGCGCGGGAGCAGTGCCGCGAACCCGGCGAAGAGGACGGCTCCGAGCACGGTTCCCGCCGCCCGGCAGATCACGCGTGAGGCGAGCGGTCCGAGGTCGGGCTTGACCAGGAAGACGGCGGTCGCGGGGAGCCAGTACCAGTGGGAGTGGCTGCCGTACCAGTGGCCGTGGTGCAGGGCCTGCGCCACGGCCACGCTGGCCCCGAAGCAGAGGGCGACCCGGAGCCCGTACTCGCGTCCTCCGGAACCGAGGGCCGTGCGGGCGAGGGACGTGGCGGTACACCGCCGCGTGTGCAGCGCGTTGTCGTCGCCACCCCCGTCGAAGGCGTCGGCGGCGTGCAGGAGTGCGTCGTCGAGGGCGCGCAGGGCCGGTGCGGAACGGCTGGGCGCGGGCAGCGGCCCGGTGTGCGTACCGGTCCGTACGGCGAGGGCGAGCCGCCGCGGCCCTTCGGCGGCCCTTGCGGGCACCGCCTCGCCCGCCCAGGCGAGCGCGGTGGCGGCCTCGGCGAGCGGGAGCGCGGCGGCGTACTGCGCGTGCAGCCTCCGCTCCGCCGCGGAACTGGCGTACCGCCGCAGCCGGGGCCCGCCGAGCGCGTCCTGGGCATGGTCGAGCGCGGCGGTGAGGGCGACCCTGCGACCGGGCGCGTCCGGCCCTCCGACCGCTTCGAGCAGCGCGGCGACGGCGTCGTACACACCTCCGACGGCGTCCCGCTCCCCGTCGAAGCGGTAGTCGCCGGCGGTGGCCCCGGGTGTGGGCAGCGCGAGCCGCAGCACGAGCAGCCACCCGGCCCCGGCGACGAAGAAGAGCGCACGCTGCCAGCCGGGCTCGGGCAGCGGCATTCCGGCCCCGATGGCGGCGGCGACGAGCAGTTGCGTACCCGCTCCGCTCGCGACGGGCCCGACGGCGCTGACGGCTCCGGCGAGCAGTCCGAGCACGGTGAGAAGGAGGGTGAGCGTCACGGCGCCGACGTGCTGTCCGGCGTACGACCCCACGAGCAGCCCGCCGGCTCCGGCGAGCGCCGGCACGCCGAGCCGCCTGACCGCGGCCCTACGACTGCCCGGCCGGTCGTTGATCCCGGCGAGCATGGCGCCCAGAGAGGCGACGACACCGACGGACGTGCGCCCGCTCAGCACCGCCGCGAGCAGCAGCGGCCCGGCGGCCAGAGCGCCCCGCACGACCGCGCTCCAGGGCACGGGGCCGCGCTGTGCGCGCAGGGCATGGGCGAGCCAGGGCGGTACGGCGGCACTGAGGCGGGACACGGGACTCCTGTCGGGCGAGGGCGGGGGCGCCTTCGGGCGACATCGGCCGGGCGGTGTACTGCCTACGGTAGATCGCGTTGCCGGAGGAAATGGAACGTATGTATTTCCGGAAGGTGACGCATCGCGGGGATGCCGCGTTCTTTATGAACGCAACTGCCGGTCGGCCGGGGATGAAGGGGATGGAACGGAGCGGGTCCGAGGGCGTAGCCGGCCCCCGGACCCTTGTGATGCCACCCATGTCGCACGCCGGCACGCTTGAGAACCCAGGTCAGTCGTTATGTCGCCGCGTCCTGCCTTTGGACCACCACGCATCGAGCTGCGCGGACTGGACTTGAACCAGCATTTCGGCGTCCCGGGGCCTGGGCCCGGTTGATCCGGCGATCGGTGGCGAATGCTGAGTCTGGAGCAAGAGTCTGAGATTGATCACGGTCTACCTCTGCCGAGTTGGGCTACCGCGGCGCGTGGGCACTCCGTGGAGTGCCTGTGGTGCCGCGGGGAGGACTCGAACCTCCACTGGAACCGTGCATTCACGACAAGCTTCAGGTTCAGCTTGCGCTCCTCGCGCACCCCGGCCGTGGTGCGTTGTGGCCGGGGAGTTTCAGAGGCTACCCGAACAGGTAGCCGAACACGGAGTCCCCGACGCGCTGGTCGACGACGTCCACGCCGTTCGCCTCTTCCCGGGCGAACTTGACGGCCTGCTGCAACTTCTCGACCCGGTCGAGCAGTTCGTTCACGCGTCGCGCGGGCAGGGCGCCGGAGAACTTCACGGTCGTCCAGTACCCGACGGGGATGTCCTCGTAGTACACCTCGACCTGGGCGGGATGCTTCTCGGTGGCCTCGGCCTTGACGTGGTTGCGCGGCACCTTCTTGGTCCGCAGCGTCCTGACGGGTTCGGTCTTCCACGCGTCCGTCGACGGATCCTGCACCCACGACTCGGAGGCGTCGAGAACGGGCAGCTTCCGCACAAAGGTGTTGAGATCGGTGAGCTGCTTCTCGAGGAAGAGCAGATACGACACGGGCACGTCGGCGACGAGGACCCGCCCGTCCACCTTCACATCCGCCCGGGCCGTGCAGTTCGCCCAGTCCTTGGTGGCGGTCACGTCGAACAGCCGGGTGAGCGTCCCCGCGGTCTCCCGCAACACGTCCTCGGCCTGCACCTGCACCCGCGTCGACTCGGGCGGCAGCTGCTCGCCCTCCTCGTCCTTCGGCTGATAGGTCCGCGAGATGCCGGCCAGCAATGCGGGCTTCTGCAGCCCGTGATGAGCGGCCGTCAGGTCCTGATGGGACTTGGACTTGATGCCCTTCTCCACTGCGATGATCTGATTGAGTTTCGCCACGTCGGTGACGGTAGCAGTGGCGGCGGGGGCTTTTCGAAGGGTTATTCGACGCCGGACTCCCGGGCGATGCCTGGGCCCGCCGCATCCGAGTGCGCCAGTCCGGCAGTTCACTGCGTCAGCTCGCGTAGCTGGTCGGCCATGTACGTTATGTGCTGTATGTGGCCGTACTTGACCCACACCTCCGGGTTCCCAGCGCTTGCCAGCACAGTCGCGTCCGCCTGGTCCTGCAGCCATAGCTCACCGGCGCTGCGAGACATACGGAACTCAGGGTCACCGACGATGCGTTCGGCAAGCATCTGCATGCGGCTCTCTTCACCTGTTCCCCGCCGGGCACCCTTGCCGACGAGGAGGTGCTCGGCCGTGGTGTAGCGGGGTTTCTCGTAGACAAACGGCAGCCTAAGGGGCGGCTCGTCACCACTCCGGGGATGGACGACCGAGTAGTCGCCGAAGGTGACGTGCGTCCCGTGAGGCTCAAGGCGGTGCCGCACCGCTTGCCAGACTTCTCGTTCCGCGCGGAGCACCTCGGTCAGATCGTGATCTTTCAGCTGCTTCGAACCCCACGGGAAAGAACCGCCGAGCAAAGCCACGGTCCGCCATTCGGCCAGCGCGCCGAGTTCACTCCAGGATCGAAGGGCGTGAACCACCGCCTTGTCGACGCTGCCGACCTCGTACAGGTCCAGGAGCAGATCCAGTGGCAGGCCGTAACGACGCAGCCGGACAACCAGTCGTCTGCACTGCTCACGCAGTTCCCCTTCCGGTCGGGCGAAGAGCCGAACCCGCACCCCGAGGCCGTTGCCCCACTCCTGAGCGGCCTCAGCCGCGACAATCTGTTGCAGTGGATCACGCTCGGGTCCGGTAACCGGCCGCAGCTCGCAACCGAATTGCCCCGTACAGATCTCTTGCCACACATGCTCGACGACAAGGTCGAGGGAGTCCTCCGCATTGCGGGCGTCGACCCAACCCGGGTGGAGGCCGTGCTTGTCACCGATGTCCCCGGAGATCTTGCGAAGGTGCTGGGCCAGTTGGACCGGGTCATCCGGTTCAAGACCGCCGCCTCCGCCTTCAGCTACCTTCTTCCGCTTGATCCGCGGTGGAATCGTCCACAGCGGCTGCACCCGCTTCTTCTCGTGAAGATCCGCTCGCTGGAATCCGGCCAATGCCGCGCGTTTCGCGGGCAGTCCCGGAACGTACAAAGGTGTCGCCATACCCGCCCCCGGTGTCCGTTCCTGAACGAAACGGTGACACCGGGCGGACATGTTCGAAAGAGTGCCTATTCAGTCACTGATTCAACAGCCTTGGAGGCTCACTGATTCAGCGCGCCCAGAGGCTTGAGAAACCTGCTGGGTTCCCCGTTCCAACTGATCATCAGTGCGTCACGCGCCCGCGTCGCGGCGACGAAGAGGAGGGAGCGCGCCCGCTGGAGTTCGCGTCGGTGGCGCAGCGGATCGGTGCGTTCCCAGGCGTCCACAGAGGAGCGGGGGACCAGGCCTTCTGAGACTCCGGCGATGATCATGCAGCGGTACTCAAGTCCCTTGAACCGGTACATCGTTCCGATGTGAACGCCCTCGTCGCGCCTCGGACCGTCCCGGGTGATCTCTGTGGGAACGATGCCGCGCTGCTGGAGCCGCGCCGCGACCTCGGTGACCATCTCGTTCGTCGGTACGCAGATCGCGATGGCCTCGCGCGGGACGTCGTGCCAGGCACGCAACTGTTCAACGATCACTTCGAGTTCCTCGTCCCAACTCCCGGTGCGGTGCAGTGACGGGCGAAGGCCATGGAGTACCGAGCGGTACCCGTTGAGGTCGTCGGTGCCACCGTCGAGGTCGTCATATTCGGCTCCCTCCATCACCCTCATCGCGTCGCGGAGGATCTCCCAGGTGGTGCGGTAGCTCAGGGCCAGCCGGGCCGACCGGCCCCGGATGTTGATACCCAGGCTGCCGAGGGTGACCTGATTGTCGTAGATCCTCTGGTGGGTGTCGCCGACGAGGAAGATGTCGTTAGGCCCGGCGGGAACCATGGCACGCAGCATCTTCCAGTGAGCGGCGCTCAGATCCTGGGCCTCGTCGACGACGATGTGGCGGTAGCGGTAGCGCAGGAAGGCCCCGGATCCGGACTCGACGTGCACGTTGTCCAGGCCGCCGCGCTCGTCCTTCTGCTGCTGCCGGTTGTCGATCTTGACCTTGCGGTCGATCTCCAGCCGGGCAGCGCGCTCGGCCACCTGACGGTGGGTCTCCAGTCCCTTGAGATCCAGGCGCTGCGTGAACCGTTCGGCGAGCTGCCAGATCTCGGCCCGTTCGGCGCGGGTGATGCTGCGGCCACGGCCTGCTCTGCGGACACGGAAGTAGTCGGAGCGGGAGTGGACGGCTTGTCCAAGAATCACCTGGTTCCACTCGTCGCTGAGGAACTCCGCATCCCAGCGGTGCTCGCCCGCCTCCACGAGCAGCTGGCGCCATTCCCGCAGCGCCTGGGAGTCCTCGATGCGCCGCTTGGCGTTGCCCGGGTCGGCTTCCCGCACCACTCGGGTGGCGAGCTGGTCGACGTGCACGATGTCAACGCGCGCCAGGGTTTCCGGTCCGCCCAGCGAGAGCAGCCGTGCTCGCAGGTCGGCGGCGAGGTTCTTGTTGAAGGTGGTGAGCAGGACCGGCTTGGTGTGTCCGGGACCGAGCTGGTCCACCAGGTGCTTGACCCGGTGTAGGGCCACGATGGTCTTGCCGGTGCCAGGGCCTCCGCTGACCCGGGCCGGGCCGGAGTAGTTCCGGCGCACCAGCTTGTCCTGCGTGGGGTGCAGGAAGACCTTCCAGCGGCCGAAGTCGCGTTCCTCGATGATGCTCTGCAGCGACTCGTCGTCGGTGATGACGACGGCCTGCGAGCGTTGGACTGCCGACTGCCAGTCGTCGCCGTCGAACTCCTCCTCTTCCCGTTTGACCGCGACGGGCTCGGTGACCTGCTCCTTGACGTCCTCGTAGGAGAAGCCGTCCCGAAGCCTCAGCAGTACCTCACCGGTGTGTCGTGGCGCGTACTCGGCGAGTCCCAGGAGTTCGTCGTCGGTGGTGAGCTTGAGGACGATCGGGATGAGGGGCTCGGCAACACCCAGCTCGGCGAGCTGCTCGGCGCTGTACTCGGCGAACAGCGGCTTTTCGGGCTGCTGTTGGGGAGCGGGAGCGGGCTCCGGAGCCCGCCGCAGCACATCGTCCTCGACGACCTGGAGGTCGACGTAGTCGATGGCCCCGGTGATCTGGTTGATGCCGGACACCGGAAGGACAGAAGAATCGCTTGGCCATCTGGCCGCGCTCCGCCAGGTACCGCCTGTATGCACGGACCAGTTCTGCCTCACGTCGGTCGACGACGACCAGTCGCTTCGTCCGCTGATATGCGGTTCGGCGGGTGCGCAGTTCCTCCATGACCGCGATGCGGACTGGATCCTGGCTACGGCGACCGGGCTCCTGAACCGTTGTTGGGGTAGCGATGTTCCATTCCGTTCCCGGCGTGATCATGAAGTCCTCCAGGATCGATCGCGCCTTGTCTCCCCTCAGGACCATCTGACCGGGAAAATTGTGCAAGGGTTTGTATCCGGCGGCCGCATTCAGTTCCGCGTACGGGATGTCGGCCGACACCAGGTCCAAGAGGCTGTAGACGGTGTGCCAGCTCGGTCCATCGGATTGCGGCGGCCATAGTAGATCGGCGAACTCACGATTACGGAATATCGCTCCGACCTCTCCTATCGCACGCACCCGATTCCCACCCGTGAACAGGACCACATCGCCCGTGGTCACGTCGGCGAGCTTCCCGTCATGTGCAGGCGTCGCCCCCCAGAACCGGGCGCGTCCTTCCGGATGCAGGGCCTGAAGTTGTGCACGCTGGTCAACTGTGAGCAGACTGCCTTCGCTCGGGGCGGTGAAGTCCACCTGCCGATCGACCGTGTCCGCCCAGTGGCGTCGCGTCTCGTCACTGCCGTACGACGGGGAGATGAGCACCCGCACTAGTTAATCTCCGTTCGGTTTCAGATGTCCATAATCCGGCCCAGGCCCTTTGCCTCACAGAGTGTCTGAGCCGTCGTAAGTGCCTGGAACAGCTGAAGCGGGCCAGATTCAGTGGAAAGAGATGCAATGACGCCGTCGATGGTTCGCAAGTCCGCCCGTTCCAACAACCGCTTCTCGTTCGTCACCCACTCCCCACGCTGCGCCAACACCGCATGCCCGGCCTGCATGGCGGCTGTCGCCAAGGCTCCCGAGACCTCCGTAATGCGTCCGGCGGGCGCATGGTTGGCCTTCGCATACGCGAGGGTGGCGCAGGCGGCCTCGTACCAGCGCTCACGGGCGGAGTCGCGAAGCTTTATCGGGTAGGACACCGGGCGGGGCAGTTCCCCGCGCAAGACCTGGTTGACAGCAAGCTCGGCAACGACCAAGTAGCTGGGGATCCCCGCGAGATGAAAGAGGAGCGGCTCCACGTGGAAGCGTCCGTCTTCCGCCTCGGCCAACTCGTGTTCCACGACATCGAGATCGCGGTAGTGGACGTCAACGCTACGGTCGTCAATGGTCAGCCAGGCTCCACCGTTGAAGACTCCGCCACCCCAGCCGCCGATCTCGGACACCTCGCCCTGCCAGCCGACGGCGCCGAGGTCTTCGGGGTCGAAATCGCCCCGGTAGTAGATCGCCAAGTCCCAGTCACTGTCGGGACCATGGATACCTTGCGCGCGCGAGCCACCGAGGGCTACGGCCCGGACGCCGGGGAGGGCGGCCAGACGGCCGGTGACGTGGTCGAGGAATTTCTCGTCGTCGATGTGCGGCGGCCGGGTCGGTGTGGGCATGAGGTGAGGATGCGGTCGAGTGACGGGGCTGTCGAGCCAATATCCGGCGGGAGGGTGAACCGTCCCCCCTCGCGGTGTCAGGGCCTTCGGCTGGGGTCGAGTCGGGGGTAAATGGCATGCGGCCGCCGTCCGTCCGCCCACATCATGGGACGGTTGCCCGCCCAGCCGAGGATTCCCGGAGTTCCCGTGCCCGCTCGCGTCACCGTCCCCAGCCTCTTCCCGCCTCCCGGCTACGCTCACGCGTCGGTCGTCGAGGCGGGTACGCGGCTCGCCTTCCTCGCCGGGGCCGTGCCGCTGGATGCGGCGGGGAAGATCGTCGGCGTGGGGGATCCCGTACGGCAGGCCGAGCAGGTGCTCGCCAATCTCGGCGAACAACTCCGCTCGGTGGGCAGTGACTTCGCGCACGTGGTGGCGACCGATGTGTATGTCGTCAGCGATGAGCCGAGAGTGCTGTCCGACGTGTGGGCTGTCGTCGAGGCGTCCGGGCTCAGTACGGGACCCCACTCGTCGACGCTGCTCGGGGTGGCCTGCCTCGGGTACACGGGGCAGTTGGTGGAGATCACGGCGACGGCGGTCGTGCCCGGGTCCGCATCGGAGCCGGAGGCCGAGGCCGACGGTCGTCGTCGAGGGTGAGGACGCCGTCCCCTTCCTCCGGGAGTGCGCCGTCGTTTCCGCTCAGCCCCAGCCGGCGCCCCACGCCCGCCGCTTCGGCAGCGGTCGCGCATAGCTGCCCACCCGGCTCGTCGTGAGGCCCAGGGAGACCAGGGACTCCGCGAGTTTGACCGCGGCGGCGACGCCGTCGACGACCGGGAGGTCCACCTTCTCCCCGACCGCCCGTTGCAGGCCGGTCATGCCGGCACAGCCGAGGACGAGGACCTCGGCGCCGGCCTCCCGGGCCCGCTCCGCCGCGGTCACGAAGGCCTCCTCGGTGCGCTGGGCGTCGCCGAGGTCGAGGACGCCGAGGCCGGTGCCGACGACCGCGGCGCAGTTCTGGGCGACTCCGGCGGCGTACAGGCTGTCCTCGATCTGGCCGCGTGAGCGCTCCAGGGTGGTGACGACTCCGTAGCGGCGGCCGAGCAGGCAGGCGAGGTGGGCGGCGGCCTCGGTGATGTCGACGACGGGCACGTCGAGGAGTTCACGCGCGCCCTCGCGTCCGTGTTCGCCGAAGCCCGCCATGACCACGGCGTCGCAGGGGCCCTCGTACGTGCGCAGGGTGTCGAGGACGGCCGCGGCGGAGAGGTAGCTGTCGAGCCAGCCCTCGGCGGACTCGGGTCCCCAGGCGGGGGTGAGGCCGGTCACGGTGGTGCCCGGGCCTGCGGCGGCCCGGGCACCTCGCGCGATCTCCTCGGTCATCTCCTGCGTGGTGTTGCAGTTGGTGACGACGATGTGCACGCCGCTCAGACCTCCACGGGCTCGGGGACGGCTGTCTCGTCGGCGGCGCGCTCGCCGCGGCAGAGGGTCATGTACAGGCCCGCGGCCAGCGCGGTTCCGATGAACCAGGAGTACGGGGCCACGTCGCTGAACGCCTTCACCAGGGCCAGTACCGCGGCGACCGCCGCCGAGGGCAGGAACGCCCACAGGGCCTTGGGGTTGACGCCCTTGCGGTAGTAGTACGGCGATCCGGGCCGGGCGTCGAAGAGCCGGTCGACGTCGATCCTGCCGCGCTTCACCCAGTAGTAGTCGATCATGATGACGCCGAACAGCGGGCCCAGGAAGGCGCCGAGGCCGCCGAGGAAGTAGTTGACGACCGTGGGGTTGGAGAAGAGGTTCCAGGGGGTCACGACCAGTGCGGCGACCGTGCTGATCATGCCGCCGACCTTGAAGGTGATCTTCTGCGGCCAGACGTTCGCCAGGTCGTACGCCGGGGAGACGAAGTTGGCTACGATGTTGACGCCCATGGTGGCGATGGCGAAGGTCAGGGCGCCGAGGACCAGGACCCAGGTGTTGCCGACCTTGGCGACCAGCAGCGCGGGGTCGGTGATGGCCTCGCCGAACGCCTCGATGGAACCGGCCGTGACGATGACGGACACGATGACGAAGGCCGTGGAGTTGATCGGCAGGCCCCAGAAGTTGCCGCGCCTGACCGTCTTGTAGCTGGGGGCGAAGCGCGAGAAGTCGCAGAAGTTGAGCATCAGCGTGCCGTAGGTCGCGAGGATCAGCCCGACCGCGCCGAACCACTGCCGCCACTGCTCACCCACCGAGACCGGGTGCGGGGTCGAGGTGAGCGAGATGCTCCAGCCGGCCTTGGCGAGGACCCAGACGGCCAGCGCGATCATGACGAGCCAGATGGCCGGGCCGCAGAAGTCCTGGAACTTGCGGACCGACTCCATGCCCTGGCTGATGATCATCGCCTGGATCAGCCAGAGCGAGACGAACGACGTCCAGCCGAGCGCGTCCAGGCCGAGGAAGGAGTGGTGGGTCCACGACTCCAGGCCGGGCCAGGCGGCGAGCAGCATGACGTTGACGGCGACGGAGGCCAGGTAGGTCTGGATCCCGTACCACATGATGGCGATGACGGCCCTGATCAGCGCCGGGATGTTGGCACCCCAGACACCGAAGCTGATGCGGCTGACGACGGGGAACGGCACGCCGGTGCGCTGGCCGATGCGGCCCATCAGGTTCATGCCGGCGTAGATGATCACGAAGCCGACAAGCAGTGAGGTGAAGATCTGCCAGACGTTCATGCCGAGGACCAGCAGGCCCGCGGCGAAGGTGTAGTTGCCGAGGTTGTGGACGTCGGACATCCACATGGCGAAGAGGTCGAAGACCTTCCAGTTGCGCTTCTCCGCTGGTGCGAGGTCTTCGTTGGTGAGCCTGGGATCGGGGACGAACGCTGGGGTGCCGGTGGCTTCGGCACGGTCGGCGAGGGACACGGGGCCTCCATGGGCGAGGGGACGGAGGACAGCGGTTCGCATGGGGGGCGGCGGCTGTGGCGCGTACGGGACGGCCCTGCGGGGCGTGTTTGGTATACCAAACTGCCGTCATGGTCTCGCCGTCAAGCGTTCTGACCGATGTCCGAGCGGTTACGGCTCCGTAAAACACCCCCGGAGTCGGCGAAGATGGCCCCATGACGAAGATCGAACCCCTGGGCGCGGAACGGGAACCCCTGGGCGCGGTCCGCGAACGCGTCCTGGCCGCACTGCGGCAGGAGATCATCGCGGGGCGGCTGCGCCCCGGGGGCCGTCTCGTCGAGCGCGAGCTGGCGGAGCGGTTCGGGGTCTCACGGGTTCCCGTGCGCGAGGCGATCCGCGCGCTCGTGGCGGAGGGGTTCGTGCACTTCGAGACACCGCGCCGCACGGTCGTACGCCGGCTCACCCCGACGGACGTGGCCGAACTCTTCGAGCTGCGCGAGGCATTGGAGGTCTACGCGGCCGGGCTCGCGGCGGCACGGGCGACACCGCGGGACCTGGCCGAGCTTGCGGACCTGCTGGACCGTGCGGCGACGGCGACGCGCACCGGCGACGCGGAGGCGATCACCGACATCAACACCCGCTTCCACGACCGCATCCTCGCCATGGCGGGCAACAGCCTGCTGATCTCCGTCATGGAGCCGGTCGACGGCCGACTTCGCTGGCTCACCCGTCAGAACGAGGAGTGGCCCCAACTCCTCACCGAACACCACGAGTTGTACGAGTCCATCGCCTCCGGCGACCCGGAGCGCGCCCGCGCGCACGCCCTCACCCACGTCCAGGCCAACTACCGGTCGACGGTGCGGCACCTCTTCGGCGATGCAGAGGCTCCCCGCGCTTGAAGTCGCCTAGCGCAGGGCGTACTTGTCCGTCGCCGCCACCAACGCGTCCACCACACCCCTCGCCCCCATGGTGTGCCCCACGTCGTCCACGACGATCAACTCGCTGTCGGGCCAGCCGTGGTGGAGCCGCCACACCGTGCCCAGCAGGTTCCCCAAGTCCAGACTGCCCTGGACGAGCGTGCCGGGGATGCCCTTCAGCAGGGGCGCGTCGCGGATCACGACGCCTTCGTCGTTGCCTTCCCCGAAGAAGAGGTCGTTGCCGAAGTAGTGGGTGACGGTCCGCGCGAAAGCCATGCGGAACTCCGGGTCCTCATAGCGCTCCTCCGACCGCGGCGGCGCGGGAACGATCGCCGTCTCCCAGTCGGTCCAGGCCCGCGCCGCCCGCGCCCGCACCTCGGGGTCGGGCGATTCGAGCAGCCGGCTGTACGCGGCGGCGAGGTTCCCCTCCCGCTCCCCCTCGGGCAGTTCGGCGAGGAACCGCTCGAAGGCCTCGGGGAAGAACCGCCCAAGTCCCCGCGTCAGCAGGGCCACTTCGGCGTTCGCGCCGGTGCCCACCGCGGTCAGCACCAGTTCGGAGACGACGTCCGGATGCGTCTGCGCATACCGCAGCCCCAGCATCGACCCCCACGACACGCCCCACACCAGCCACCGCCGGATGCCCAAGTGCCGTCGCAGCAGTTCCAGGTCGCCGATCACATGCGGCGTCGTGTTGACGGCCATGTCCGTCCCGTACGCGGCGGCGTGCGGGGTGGAGCGTCCGCAGCCGCGCTGGTCGAGCAGCACGATCCGGTACTCGGCGGGGTCGAAGTAGCGCCGGA
Source organism: Streptomyces sp. NPDC007095 (assembly GCF_040634475.1). Lineage (NCBI taxonomy): Bacteria > Bacillati > Actinomycetota > Actinomycetes > Kitasatosporales > Streptomycetaceae > Streptomyces > Streptomyces sp. NPDC007095. Next base: position 32,696 of record NZ_JBEYFS010000055.1, on the reverse strand, counting down.
ACCAAGGACCGCAGCCGGACCCCGGGCCGCCGTGCAGCATGACGGCGGGTTTGCCGTCGGGGTTCCCGCAGACCTCCCAGTACACGTGGTTGCCGTCGCCGACGTCGAGCATGCCGTGGTCGTAAGGTTCGATCTCCGGATACAGGCCCATCGGGCGAGGTTAACCGTCGTAGGGTCGCGTCGTCAGCCCCGCCGTCCCGGCCGCCGTGCGCAGCACGGCCCGCAGCATGGCGGGCGTCAGCCGTCCGGTGAACGTGTTCCGCTGGCTGACGTGGAAGCACCCGAAGAGCTCGACGGATCCCGTCGCCGGACCGTCCTGCGCCCCGAGGGAAACCCTCGCCCCGTGCGCGAACACCGGCCTGGGCCGGGGCACCGTCCATCCCGCCGCGGCGAAGGCGGGCAGCGCGGCCTGCCAGCCGAAGGCTCCCAGCACGACCACCGCCCGGAGCGTGGGCCGCAGCAGCTCCAACTCCCGTACGAGCCAGGGGCGGCAGGTGTCCCGTTCGCCGAGTGTCGGCTTGTTGGCGGGCGGCGCGCAGTGCACGGGCGAGGTGACGCGTACGCCGTACAGCTCCAGTCCGTCGTCCGCGCTCACCGAGGTCCCCCGCGAGGCGAGCCCCACGTCGTGCAGCGCCGCGTAGAGCACGTCCCCGGAGCGGTCCCCCGTGAACATCCGTCCGGTCCGGTTCCCGCCGTGGGCAGCGGGTGCGAGCCCGACGATGAGCAGCGAGGCGTCGGCCGGTCCGTAGCCGGGGACCGGGCGGCCCCAGTACGTCTGGCCGGCGAAGGCGGCGCGCCTGGTGCGGGCGACCTCCTCGCGCCACGCGACCAGCCGCGGACACGCCCGGCACCCGGCGATCCGAGCGTCCAGATCAGTCAGCGCGTCCAGATCACCCAGATCACCCAGTGCGTCCAGACCGCCCAGACCGCCCAGACCGCCGACGATGCCGGGATCGCTGCTGCCTGCCGGGCTGCTGTCCATGCCCCCACCGTACGACCGGGTACCGCTCCTCCCCCGCCCTGCCCCCGGTGGGTCAGTCGGTGGGCTGTTCGGCGGAGCGCAGCCCGGCGGTCCACTTCTCCTCGATCCGGCCGAACTTCCACACCGCCATGGCGACGATCCAGGTCACGCAGAACAGTCCGACGATGACGAAGCCGAGGACGTTCAGGTCCAGGCCCGCGACCCAGTCCCAGAAGACGCCGTGCAGAGCGAGTTTCTCCGCGAGCAGCCCCAGCAGCTCCACGGTGCCGATGATCAGGGCGACGGCGACGGACAGGCCCGTGATGGTGAGGTTGTAGAAGACCTTGCGGACCGGCTTGGAGAACGCCCAGCCGTAGGCGAAGTTCATGAAGGACCCGTCGATGGTGTCCAGCAGCGACATGCCCGCGGCGAACAGCACCGGCAGGCACAGGATCGCGTACCAGGGCAGGCCGGAGGCGGCGCCGGAACCGGCGAGGACCAGCAGGGCGATCTCCGTGGCGGTGTCGAAACCGAGGCCGAAGAGCATGCCGAGCGGGTACATCTGCCACGGCTTGCTGATCGACTTCATCAGCCGGCCCAGGAGGCGGTTCATCAGCCCGCGGTTGTCGAGCTGCTCCTCCAGTGCCGCCTCGTCGAAGTGCCCGGTGCGCATCCGGCGGAACACCTTCCAGATCCCGACGAGGATGAGGAGGTTGATCCCGGCGATGAGATAGAGGAAGACACCGGAGACGGTCGTACCGATCATGCCGGTGACGCTGTGCAGCTGGGAGTTGTCGTCCCGGACGGGTCCGGCCAGCGCCTTGACGCCCAGGGACAGCAGGAGGGCCAGCGCGAAGACGATGCTGGAGTGCCCGAGCGAGAACCAGAAGCCGACGGAGAGCGGGCGCTCGCCCTCGCCCATCAGCTTGCGGGTGGTGTTGTCGATGGCGGCGATGTGGTCGGCGTCGAAGGCGTGCCGCATACCGAGGGTGTAGGCGGTGACGCCGATCCCGATGCCGAAGCTCTTGGTGCCGATGCTGTAGTGCTCCGGCGCCACGATCACCACCAGGATGAACCATCCGATGACGTGCAGCGCGAGGACGAAGGCCGCCATGCCGCCGAGCCGGGCCCACTCCCTGCGGGTCATCGAGGTACGGATCCGCTGCAGGCGCGAGGCCGCCGAGGCGGCGGGCTGCGGGGAGGCGGGAGCGGGGACGGTGACCATACGTGCTGTCCTTACTGCCTGTGGCGCTTCCTGCTGCGCTTCCTACTGCGGGCTTCCTGCTGTCAGCGCAAGCGCCGAAGCCACTCTCTGGCACAGCAGTCGCAGCTGCAACAAACTCGCAGTAAAGCCATCGGGACATGCCGGGCCTGGACTCTTCTAGAGTCGAGGCATGGCTTCTGAGGGTGCGGACGTCGAGCGGAACGACGCGAAGGTCGACGAGAAGGTCGACGCGAAGGTCGACAAGGAGAAGGCGGTGGCCGCCGCCGAGGCCGCCCGTCCCGCGGGCGGCGAGAGCGTGCGGGTCGACAGCTGGATCTGGTCCGTACGTCTGGTCAAGACCCGCTCGGCGGGTGCGACCGCGTGCCGGGGCGGACATGTCCGGGTGAACGGGGAGCGCGTCAAGCCCGCGTACGCCCTGCGGGTCGGCGACGAGGTGCGCCTGCGGCAGGGGATCCGGGAACGGGTCGTCGTCGTGAAGCGGGTGATCCGCAAGCGGGTCGGCGCGCCCGTCGCCGTCGAGTGCTACGTCGACAACAGCCCGCCGCCCCCGCCGCGCGAGGCGGTCGCCCCGGCCGGTGTCCGCGACCGCGGAGCGGGCCGCCCGACCAAGCGCGACCGCCGCGAGATGGAACGCCTCCGGGGCCTCGGCGGCCCCGACTCGCCCTGACCCGAGGGTGTCGCCGTACGCCGTCGGGGGCTCCCGTGGTCACTGGGGAGCCCCCGACGTCGTACGGCCGTCGTACGCCGTCACCAGGTCATACCCGTCGCCGCACCCACCGGACCAGCTCGGTGGTGTGGCCCCTCCTGGCCCACGCGATCAGCGCGAGCGGCAGGATCAGGATGAGCGGGGTCGCCACGTACGGCCCGTGGATGACGGTGACGTTCACGACGAAGGCGCCCACCATCAGCGCGCTGAGCGCCACCGCCGCCACCGAGGACAGCAGCGGGACCAGCAGGGCGAGGCCTCCGGCGAGTTCGAGCGCGCCGATGAGGTACATCCCCGTGCTGCCCCAGCCGAGCTTGTCGAACGCCTCGGCGGCCGACGGGTGCGCGATCAGCTTGGGCAGCGCGCTCGCGAGCCCGTAGAAGAGACCGAGCACGATCTGCAGCGCGCCCAGGGAGATCCGGGCACCACGGCGGGTCTTCAGCGAAGAGGAGCTGGTGGTGGAGGTGGGGGCGAGCGGGGTGACGGGGACGGTGGTCTCGGACATGAGGGTCTCCTGTGCGAAGCGGTACGCGTTGCTGTCGCAGGGGTAGACCGGGGGCACGTCCGGAACTCATCGCCGTGGACCGGACAACGGGCTACAGCGCGAACCAGCCGTGCCCGACGTACCAGTGCCCGCCCCCGCGCAGATGGTCCCCCACCGCGCGCTCCACCGTGTTCCGGCGCGGCAGCGCGCGCGTGGGCAGCTCCGGATCGCCGAAGACGAAGCCGACCGGCACCCCGTCGTCCGGGGTCGTCTCCTGGTACGCGATCCGGAAGCGTTCCTGGAAGCGGATGATGTTCGAGTCCGCCGGGAGATACCGCCCGAGCTGTGGATCGAGCAGCCAGGAGTGGCACACGGCGACTTCAAGGCGCTCGTGGGGATAGTGCCTGGCGAAGAACTCCCGTGCCAGCGCGAGCGACCGCTCGCAGGCGGCGGGGGACAGCGGCCCGTGGAAGTCGGGTATGTGCAGGCTCAGACACGCGTCACCGGGGCCGGCGTCGAGGCCCGCCGCCGCGACGGCCCGCCCGGTGCGCCGGCCGAGCCGCGACCGCTGGAACTGCAGCCTGCCCAGCTGGAACAGCTCACCGTGGAAATGCAGGGCGATCCACCAGGGGAACAGCAGCCCCGGCGTCCCGAGCCGTCTGTGGTGCACGGACACATGCCGGCCGAGGTCGGCCAGGGTGCGCCGGGACACGTCGTCGGGGATGCCGCGCCCGCGGTGGTAGGCCCGGACGTACGGGAGCGCCGCGACGAAGACGTACAGGTGGAAGCAGCGCCCGAGCGGTCCCGCCGACTCGGGGAACGCGGGCGGCTCCCACCCCTTCCCGATCTCCCCCATGTCCCGTACGAAGCGGCCGACGCACCGGGCGAGGAGCGTCATCGCCTCCGGGTCGGCCACCAGCCGGCCGCGCAGCGCGACGAGTTCGTTGATGTGCTCGTGGGCCACGGTCAGGTCGAGCAGGAGGTCCGGCAGCTCGTCCGCGTCCGGGAGCACCGCCTCCAGCCGGGGAGCGCCCTCGCTCTCCAGGTCCCTCAGCCACTCGGCGAGCCTCGCGTCCGCCCGCAGCGCCTCCAGCAGCACCCGCGCCTCCCGTCGGTCCGGCCGCCGCCCGCTCTCCGCGGCCCCTTGGTCAACGTGCACGACGAAGAGTACGTTTCCAGTAGGAGCGATGGTCACGGATCAGCGTCACGGAGTAGTGATCCGTATGCGTACAGGCAGTGAACCGACGACGGCGCGCAGCGCCCTGCGTATGCGCTTCTGGCTGAGTGTCTGGGGCCTGGTCTGGACGATCTTCGGTACGGCCGCGTTCGCGCTGGTCGGACGCCCCGGCTGGGCGGCCGCGTGCGGGGTGCTGTGGCTGATCGTCACCGTCGACATGACCATGATCCTGCGCCATATCCATCAGGGGCCGCACTACCAGCCGGGCCGCGACGTCCCGCCGTACCGGCCTCCGGAACACCGTCACCCGTAGCGGACCGGCGACGGCCACGACGAGCCACGACTCGCGACTCACGACTCACGACTTACGACTTACGACTCACGAGTCGAAGCGCGCCGCTTCCAGGTACTGGGGCTTCGGGTCGAGCGCCGCCGCCAGCCGGAAGTGCCGCTTCGCCTGGTCGGGACGGAGCTGGCGCTCATAGGTGCGGGCGAGCGCGAAATGCGCGAACGCGTTGTCCGGTTCGCGCTCCAGGACGATGGTGAACTCCAGCTCGGCGGGCCGCAGTTGCGCGGCGGCGAAGAAGGCACGCGCGCGCAGCAGTCGGGCGGCGGTGTTCTCCGGGTGCGCGGCGATCACTGGGTCGAGCAGCTTCACCGCGCCCCGCGGGTCCCGCGCGGCGAGCAGTTGCTCGGCGGCACGGAAGTCGATGACATGCGTCTCCGGAGTACGTCCGGTCGATCCGCTGGTCTCGGGCACGGCAGAGTCCTTCCCTCGCTGAACGGGTTCAACGCCCCCGTCGAGGGCGGCTATTCCTTGCGGGCGTATGCCCGGCGGACGAGATCGGCCCAAACCTCCCGTACGCGCCCCTCGAGCTCTTCCAGGGGGACGTCGTTGTCGATGACGACGTCCGCGATCCCCAGCCGCTTCTCGCGGGTGGCCTGGGCGGCCATGCGGGCGCGGGCGTCCTCCTCGGCCATGCCGCGCAGCCGCACGAGGCGGTCGAGCTGGGTCTCGGGGCTGGCGTCGACGACGACCACGAGGTCGTACAGCGGTCCGAGGGCGTTCTCGGCGAGCAGCGGGACGTCGTGGATCACGACGGCGTCCTCGGCCGCGGCGCTCTCCAGCTCGCGGGAGCGGGCGCCCACCAGGGGGTGCACGATCGAGTTCAGGACGGCGAGTTTCTCGGGGTCGGTGAAGACGATCGAGCCCAGCTTGGGGCGGTCCAGACCGCCGTCGGGTGCGAGCACGTCCGGCCCGAACGCGTCGACGACGGCCGCGAGCCCGGGAGTTCCGGGCGCGACGACCTCCCGCGCGATCAGGTCCGCGTCGATCAGCACCGCGCCGAGCCGCACGAGCAGCCTCGACACCTCGCTCTTGCCGGCGCCGATACCACCGGTCAGACCAACCTTCAGCATGACCGAGAGCTTAGGGCCTGCCGGTGACGAGCCCCCCACGACCCCTAAAAGGGCCTGTACGTAAGCACGAAGAGCCTGCGTGCGTCCCCGGCCCGAGCGTCGGCCCCCGCCCTACGCGTCACCCCCGCCCCTACGCGTCACCCTCGCGCTCCGCCAGGAAGCGCTCGAACTCCAACCCGATCTCGTCCGCCGACGGGATGTCCACCGGCTCCGCGAGCATGTTGCCCCGCGTCTCGGCGCCCGCGGCGGCGTCGTACTGGTGCTCGAGACCCTGGACCAGGGCCACGAGCTCCTCGTCGCCCTCCTGGATCTGCCGGTCGATCTCCGTCTGGGTGCGGTGCGCCTCGGTGCGCAGGGAGTGCGCGATGGCGGGGAGCACCAGGCCCGTGGCGCCCGTGATGCCCTCCAGGACGGTCAGCGCCGCGTCCGGGTACGGGGAGCGGGCGATGTAGTGCGGGACGTGCGCGGCGACGCCCAGCACGTCGTGTCCGGCCTCCATGAGGCGGTACTCGACGAGGGACTCGGCGCTGCCGGGGACCTGCGCCTCGTCGAAGGGGCTGCGGTGGCCCGGCACCAGGTCGGTGCGGTTGCCGTGCGGGGTGAGACCCACAGGGCGGGTGTGCGGGACGCCCATGGGGATGCCGTGGAAGTTCACGGACAGCCGGACGCCGAGCCGCTCCACGATCTGCTGGACGGCGGCCGCGAAGCGCTCCCACTCGACGTCCGGCTCGGGTCCGGACAGCAGCAGGAAGGGCGCGCCCGTGGCGTCCTGGACGAGCCGCACCTCGAGCGTGGGCTCCTCGTAGTCGGTCCAGCGGTCGCGCTTGAACGTCAGCAGCGGGCGGCGCGCCCGGTAGTCCACGAGCCGGTCGTGGTCGAAACGGGCCACGACCTGGTGGGGCAGCGATTCGAGGAGACGGTCGACGATCTGGTCGCCCGTTTCGCCCGCGTCGATGTATCCGTCGAAGTGGTAGAGCATGACCAGACCGGCCGACTCCTGGGCGAGTGCCATGTCCACCACGGCCAGGCCCTTCGGCTCCCATGCGTACAAACCCTGCGGATCAAGCACTGTGACCGCTCCTCCTCGTGTTCGTACTTCACAACGTGGCGAGGATCGCGAGCATTCCCCGGACCGCTCTTTTCAGGACTCGGTTCGCCTCCGGGGCGCACCAGTGCGCCCCTTCGGCTCACCCGCCGGGTTCGTCACCCCAAATGCCTACGCCGACAGCACGCGTGTGTGCAGCGCGGTGACCGCCTTGCGGGCGGAGGTGAACGCGCCGTGCTGCCAGGCGTCGGTGTAGCTGAGCCAGTCGCCCGCGAAGTAGACGCGCCCCGTGGGCTCGTTCAGCGGTTTGTAGCGGACGTCGTCGGGGCCGCCGGGGGTGTTGTGCCAGGCGGCCTCCAGATGCGGTGTCTGGCGCCAGTGGTGCGAGAAGGAGGACGCGAGTTCGGTGCGGTATTTCTCACCGTAGATCTTCACCCCGGCCGCCACGGCGCGCTTCTCGCGCTCCTTGGGGGTGAGTGCGGCGTACGAGTCGGCGTCGCCGCCGTAGTTGTAGTAGCCGATCATCACGCCGCGCGCGCCGTGGAAGCCGTACGAGGGGTGCCAGATGTGCGTGACGTCCTGGTCGGTCTCGGTGATACCGCCGTAGATGTGGTGATCGAGCTCCCACCAGCGGGAACGGTATTCGAGACCGATCTTCGCCGCCGACGAGGGAGTGATCGCCTCCAGGGCGCTCTGCACCCCGGAGCCGAGGTTGTGCGGGATCTTGGCGAGGATGTTGGGCGGGAGGGCGCCGACGCAGAAGTCGGCGTCGATCACCTTCGTACGGCCTGACTGGGTGTAGGTGACCGAAACGCCGTTCCCCTTGTCGGTGATTTTGGAGACCACGGCCCCTGTACGGATGCGGTGGGCGCCTATCGCCTTGGTGAGCGCGCGCGGTATCTGATCCATGCCGCCCACCGGCTGGAACATCAGCATCGCCTGGTCGAAGCCGAACTCGAAGGAGAAGTAGCGGCCGACACCGGACGCGAGGACGTCGGAGGCAGACGGAACGTCACCGAGGAGCGCTCCGGGGGTGCCCGCTGCGGCCGGGACGGTCGTGTATCCGCGGCGCTCTCCGCCCTCGTACGTCAGCTTGTCGCCCAGCTCCCCCCAGTCCTTGAGGAACTCGACGAGCTTCTCCTGGTCGGTGGCGGTCATCTCCTTGTCCAGGGCTCCCTTGTCGGTGGCCTTGGCGAGCAACTCGGAGACATAGCCGTACACATCGGCCTTCGCGGTGCGGTACCGCACGGGCTTCTTCATCCCGGTGGACTCGTTGAAGAGGTACGCGTCCGCGTTGACGTTGGTGAACACCTCGATGGGGACACCGAGTTCGCGGCAGTAGTCGAGGGTGACCATCCACTGGGGGATGCGGGCGGGGCCGCAGTTCATGTACTGGCCGTCGCTGAAGCGGGCCGTCTGCGTGTTGCCGAGGAGGTCGGTGGTGGTGTCGCCGCCGCGGACCGTGAAGTTGCGGCCGCCGGTGCGGCCTCTGGCCTCCAGGACCGTACAGTCGTAGCCCGCTTTGCCGAGTTCGTACGCGGAGGCCAGGCCGGCGATGCCGCCGCCGACGACGACCACCTTGGCGGCGCCGCGACCGGTGAGGGTGAAGTCTCCCGGCTGCGGGGCGCGGAAGGGCTGTTCGCGCTGGGCGGCCTCGGCCGTCGGCGCGAGGCCGAGGGCACCCATGGTGGCGAGCATGGTGCCCGCGCCACCCGTGAGACCCACGTTGCGCAGGAAGGAACGCCGGCTCGTGCCAGGACCGCTCTGAGGTTGTGCCATGACGGGGGGCTCCCCTTTCGATCTTGAACGACCGGGGAAGCCTCCCAACGAAGAGTTACGGCCCGTCAGTTACTCGTGTATCCTGCACGTTTCTGCAACCGCACATGTGCGGCCCGCTGGACGGCCGGGGGACGAGCGGGGAGCAAACGCACTGCGGGCCCGCACCCCGAAGGGTGCGGGCCCGCAGTCACGTGCTACTGGCTAGCGGTGAGCTTTCAGCTCTGGCCGCCGGCGAGCTTCTCGCGGAGGGCAGCCAGGGCCTCGTCCGACGCCAGGGCGCCGGAGGTGTCGTCCGACTCCGAGGAGTACGAACCGCCACCGGAGGCGGCCGGAGCCGCACCCGTGGACGTGGCGCCCTCGGCCTCGGCCTGAGCGTCGGCCTCGCGGGACTTGATGACCTGAGCCTGGTGCTGCTCGAAGCGCGACTGCGCCTCGGCGTACTGGTGCTCCCACGCCTCGCGCTGGGTCTCGTAGCCCTCGAGCCAGTCGTTGGTCTCGGGGTCGAAGCCCTCGGGGTAGATGTAGTTGCCCTGGTCGTCGTAGGACGCGGCCATGCCGTACAGGGTCGGGTCGAACTCGACCGAGGCCGGGTCGGCACCGAAGGACTCGTTGGCCTGCTTCAGCGAGAGGCTGATGCGGCGGCGCTCGAGGTCGATGTCGATGACCTTGACGAAGATCTCGTCGTTGACCTGGACGACCTGCTCCGGGATCTCCACGTGGCGCTCGGCCAGCTCGGAGATGTGGACCAGGCCCTCGATGCCCTCGTCCACGCGGACGAACGCACCGAACGGAACGAGCTTCGTGACCTTACCCGGGACGACCTGACCGATCTGGTGCGTACGGGCGAACTGCTGCCACGGGTCTTCCTGCGTCGCCTTGAGCGACAGGGAGACGCGCTCGCGGTCCATGTCGACGTCGAGGACCTCGACGGTGACTTCCTGGCCGACCTCGACAACCTCGGAGGGGTGGTCGATGTGCTTCCAGGAGAGCTCGGAGACGTGCACGAGACCGTCGACGCCACCCAGGTCCACGAACGCACCGAAGTTGACGATCGAGGAGACGACGCCGGAGCGGACCTGACCCTTCTGCAGGGTGGTGAGGAACGTCTGGCGAACCTCGGACTGGGTCTGCTCCAGCCAGGCACGGCGGGACAGGACCACGTTGTTGCGGTTCTTGTCCAGCTCGATGATCTTGGCCTCGAGCTCCTTGCCCACGTAGGGCTGGAGGTCGCGGACACGGCGCATCTCGACGAGAGAAGCCGGCAGGAAGCCACGGAGGCCGATGTCGAGGATGAGACCACCCTTGACGACCTCGATGACGGTACCGGTGACGATGCCGTCCTCTTCCTTGATCTTCTCGATGGTGCCCCAGGCGCGCTCGTACTGGGCGCGCTTCTTCGAGAGGATCAGGCGGCCTTCCTTGTCCTCCTTCTGGAGAACAAGGGCTTCGATCTCGTCACCGACGGCGACGACCTCGTTCGGGTCGACGTCGTGCTTGATCGAGAGCTCGCGGCTCGGGATGACACCTTCGGTCTTGTAACCGATGTCGAGCAGGACCTCGTCCCGGTCGACCTTCACGATGACGCCGTCGACGATGTCGCCGTCGTTGAAGTACTTGATCGTCTCGTCGATCGCGGCGAGGAAGGCTTCCTCGTTACCGATGTCGTTGACCGCAACCTGCGGAGTGGTGGCGGTGGTCTCGGTGCTGCTCGTCATGTGGGAAAGGGCTCCGGTACGGACAGTGAGTCGTAGGTACTGCTTACGCCGGGAGCCCGTTTCGCCCTGTAGAAGCCGGACAGCCAAGGAAGCGCCAACCCGGTCGCCCGGTGGCGCCTCGAAAACCGAGGGGACATACATACAGATGCGAGCGCAGCCTGCTACGTCTGAGGAGCGCAGGCCCGCAGCGCAACTTGTAGCATACGGGGGCAGCCGGGCAGGGTCAATGCGCGAAGGCGCACACCCGGGGCGGATCGCCGCATACCCGGCACAAAACCTGTCTCACGAGGCCACGCAGGCCGTAGAAAGCCCCTGCCGTGACACGCCCGAGACCGGTTGGACGAGCCCGCAGACTAATACGAGGGAGCCGATCATCCAAGAGCCCCACATCCAAGAACCGGAACACTCCGAGGTCCGGGAGCCCGAACCCGCCGAGCCGGAGGCGACCCGGCGCGACGCGGGCGTCACGGAGAGCTCCCGCGCCAATCGCGGCTGGTGGGACCGGAACGCGGACGACTACCAGACAGAACACGGCACGTTCCTCGGGGACGACCGTTTCGTATGGGGCCCCGAGGGCCTCGACGAGGTGGAGGCCGAGCTGCTCGGCCCTCCGGAGGACCTCAAGGGCAAGGACATCCTGGAGATCGGTGCCGGCGCGGCCCAGTGCTCGCGCTGGCTGGCCGCCCAGGGGGCTCGTCCGGTCGCCCTGGACCTCTCCCACCGCCAGCTTCAGCACGCGCTGCGCATAGGCGGCCGGGTGCCCCTCGTGGAGGCCGACGCGGGTGCGCTGCCCTTCGCGGACGGCTCCTTCGACCTCGCGTGCTCGGCGTACGGCGCGTTGCCGTTCGTCGCCGACCCGGTGCGTGTCCTGAAGGAGGTCCACCGGGTGCTGCGCCCCGGCGGCCGCTTCGTCTTCTCCGTGACACACCCGATCCGCTGGGCCTTCCCGGACGAGCCCGGTCCCGAGGGTCTGTCCGTCTCGTCCTCCTACTTCGACCGCACTCCCTACGTCGAGCAGGACGAGGAGGGCCGCGCGGTGTACGTCGAGCACCACAGGACGGTCGGCGACCGGGTGCGGGACGTGGTGGCCGGGGGCTTCCGGCTGATCGACCTGGTCGAGCCGCAGTGGCCCGCCTGGAACACCCAGGAGTGGGGCGGCTGGTCCCCGCTGCGCGGGAACCTGATCCCCGGTACGGCGATCTTCGTGTGCGTACGAGACTGAACGGGTGATCCGTTACGACGCCCTGGACGCGCTGCCCGTACGCGGCGCCCTGCCCGCCCTGGACGACGCCCTGGAGGGTGGCGGCGGCGCCGTGCTCGTGGCACCGCCCGGGACCGGCAAGACGACCCTCGTGCCGCTGGCGCTCGCCGGGCTCCTCGGCCACCCGGGTGACGGGCGGCCGCCGCGCCGGGTCGTGGTCGCCGAACCGCGGCGGATCGCCGCCCGGGCCGCGGCGCGGCGGATGGCGTGGCTGCTCGGCGAGAAGGTCGGCGAAAGCGTCGGGTTCACCGTGCGCGGGGAGCGGGTCGTGGGGCCACGCGCGCGTGTGGAGGTCGTCACGACGGGTGTTCTCCTCCAACGGCTCCAGCGGGACCAGGAGCTCGCGGGCGTCGACGTGGTGGTGCTCGACGAGTGCCACGAACGTCATCTGGACGCCGACACGGTCGCCGCGTTCCTCCTGGACGTACGGGCCGCGCTCCGTCCCGAGCTGCGGCTCGTGGCCGCCTCGGCGACCACGGACGCGGCGGGGTGGGCGCGGCTGCTCGGCGACGTCCCCGTCGTCGCGGCGGAGGGCGTCTCGTATCCGGTGGACGTGGAGTGGGCGCCTCCGGTACGTCCGGTACGGCCGCCGCACGGCATGCGTGTCGACCCGGCACTGCTGACACATGTCGCGTCGGTGGTGCGGCGGGCACTGGCGGAGTGCGAGGGGGACGTCCTCTGCTTCCTCCCCGGGGTCGGGGAGATCGCGCGGGTGGCCGGTGGGCTGAAGGATCTGGGCGGCCGGGTCGACCTGCTCCAGGTGCACGGGCGGGCGCCCGCCGCCGTGCAGGACGCGGTGCTGTCACCGGGGAACGGGGACCGGCGCCGGGTGGTTCTGGCGACCTCCGTGGCGGAGTCGTCGCTGACGGTTCCGGGGGTACGGGTGGTCGTCGACTCCGGGCTGGCACGGGAACCGCGGGTGGACCACGCGCGCGGGCTGAGCGCGCTGACGACGGTACGGGCCTCGCAGGCGGCCGGGCGGCAGCGGGCGGGGCGGGCCGGGCGTGAGGCGCCGGGGCGGGTGTACCGGTGCTGGACGGAGGCCGAGGACGCCCGTCTGCCGCGTTTTCCCGCCCCCGAGATCAAGGTGGCCGACCTGACGGCGTTCGCCCTGCAGGCGGCCTGCTGGGGCGATCCCGGGGCGACGGGACTGGCCCTGCTGGACCCGCCGCCGGGCGGGGCGATGGCGGCGGCGCGGTCCGTCCTGTCGGCGGTGGGTGCCGTGGACGCGGCCGGCCGGGCCACGGAACGGGGTGTCCGCATGTCCCGCCTGGGCCTGCACCCCCGGCTCGCCCGCGCGCTGCTGGACGCGGCCCCCGTGGTGGGCGCCGACCGCGCCGCCGAAGTGGTCGCCCTCCTGAGCGAGGAACCGCCCCGCGAGTACGGCGACGACCTGGCCGGGGCCTGGCGACTGGCCCGACGCGGCGGCGACCCCTACGCGTCCCGCTGGCGCACCGAATCCCGACGCCTGCGCTCCGCGTCGACGGGCCTTTCCCAGCCACCCGTCCAGGACAGCGCCCGCAGCGGCGGGCTCGAAGGCGGTCCGTGGCCGGCCGGTGGCGGCGACGATCGCGTCGTCGGGCTGGTGGCTGCCCTGGCGTTCCCCGAGCGGCTCGCGCAGGCCCAGGGCGGCTCGTACCTCATGCTGAACGGCACCCGTGCCGACATCGGTGACGGCTCGGCCCTGCGCGGCTCGCCCTGGCTGGCGGTCGCCGTGGCCGATCGGCCGGTCGGGGCCGGGCACGCACGTGTGCGGCTTGCCGCGGTGGTCGACGAGGAGACGGCACGGAGGGCCGCGGCGCCCCTGCTCAGCGAGGGGGACGAGGTCCACTGGACCGGCGGCGACGTCGTCGCGCGGCGGGTCGAACGGCTCGGGGCCGTGGAGCTGGCGGTGCGTCCGATGAAGAACGCCGACCCCGGGCTCGTACGGGAGGCGTTGCTCGAAGGCCTGCGGGAGGACGGGTTCGGGCTGTTGCGGTGGTCCCCGGATGCCGAGGGGCTGCGGCGGCGGCTCGGGTTTCTGCGGCTGCACCTGGGCGACCCCTGGCCCGACGTGTCCGACGACGCGCTCCACGCGCGTGTGGACGAGTGGCTGGAGCCGGAACTCGGCCGTGCCCGGCGGCGGGCCGATCTGGCGCGGATCGACGCCGGGCAGGCGCTGAACCGGCTGCTGCCCTGGGCCACGGGAGACGCGGCCCGGCTGGACGAGCTCGCGCCCGAACGGATCGAGGTGCCCAGTGGGTCCAGGATCCGGATCGACTACGCCGACCCCGAGCAGCCGGTGCTCGCCGTCAAGCTGCAGGAGATGTTCGGGCTGCACGAGTCACCGGCCGTCGCCGGGGTGCCCGTGGTCGTCCATCTGCTCTCGCCCGCCGGGCGCCCCGCCGCCGTCACCGCCGACCTCGCCTCGTTCTGGAAGGACGGGTACAAGGCGGTGCGGGCGGAGCTGCGGGGCCGCTACCCCAAGCATCCGTGGCCCGAGGACCCGGCCACCGCCGAGCCGACCCGGCACACGAACGCGCGGCTCAGGCGTTGACCGGCTCCGGTTCCACCGCCTCCGTGGGGGCCGGGTCGCCCGGGCGGCGGCTGCGCGCCTCCAGGTAGAGGGAGAGCGACAGCAGAGCCGCGCCCAGGAGCAGGAAGCCCCACGGCAGGTACGACGTCAGCAGCAGGATCAGGGTGCGGTTGGACTTGACCAGGGCGACGGTGTGCTTGATGTAGTCCTCGCGCATCTTCACGTGCCCGGCGAAGGCGGTCACCTTGTCACGGCCCCCGAGGAGCGTGCCGCCCCGCAGCTCCTCCTTGTGGATCTCCTCGCCGTAGACCGGCGCCCCGGTGACCGGTTCCACCCAGAACTTGCGGACGGTCGTGTACCAGCGTGTCGTGCCCGTCTTGGCGACCGACTCCGCAGTGACGCCCTGGACCGGCATGACCTTCGGGAACTTGACCTTCGTCCAGGGGATGGTCTGCTCGAAGTAGTAGACCTTGACGCCGCGGAAGCTCTGGGTGCCCTTGTAGTGGATGGGGGCCGAGGTGCGGGTCTGCGCGTCGAAGTACTCGTAGTCCCGTTTCTCCGTGTGGAAGGGCCACTTGAACTCGATGCCCTCGCGTGTGACAGGGTCGCCGTCGACGGACTCCCCGGTGGCGTGGACGGGGTCCTGGCTGTGCGCGTCGAAGATGTAGCGCTCGGGGAGCTTGGAGACCATCTTCCCGTCGGGGCCCTGCACATAGGAGAGGCTGTCCCAGACGACGACGTCGCGGCCCGCCGTCTTCTCGATGCGGTCGGAGGCCTCGACGTTGCCCTTCAGGGTCTGCACGATGGTGACCTTGGGGACCTTCTTGGCCTGCATGGTGCCGTAGTCGAGCAGGGTCGCGTCCTTCGCCTCCAGGACCATGTCCTGGTACTGGTCGGCGGGGATCTTCGCCAGCCGCGGGAAGGCGTACCAGCGCAGCAGCGGGGACAGCGCCGCGAAGAACACGGCGAAGGCGAGCAGGATCAGGCTGGCCTTGCGACGCATCTCGGCGTCCCTCCCTGAGAGTTGCGGATGCCCTGAGCGCTACGGGTGCGCGGGCACGGTCGTCAGCAGCGGCTTGGGCGAGGTGCTGCCCGCCGGTGAGCCCATGGCCGTGAGCGTGAGCACCAGGGCGAACGCCACGGCGAGACCGGTCGCGGCGGCGATGAGGGCGCGCATGCGGGGCCTCCCGGGGGACGGCGGATCGGGAACTGATACCTCGTCAGATCCGGCACGGTAGCAACGGCGGGGCGAGATGAGAACACATTGCGCACACGAACGAGGGCGCCCCTCCGCCGGCAGGCGGGGGGCGCCCTGGACGCGCGTACGGCCTACGAGGCGGCCGCGGCGACCTTCAGCTCGACCGTCAGCACCGCGCCGCCCGTGGTGTTGACGCGGAGCAGGAACGTGCCGGTCGCGTCGTCCGCGTACAGCTTGGGGAGCTTGAGCACGCCGTCCGCGTCCGTCGTGAGGTCCGTGAGGGTGCGGATCGTCTTGCCGTCCGCGTCCTTGAAGTAGGGGCCCTTGTCGTTCTCGGTCGCGTCGTCGGCCGACTTGATGAGCGTCGCGGTGGCCGTGACCTTGCCGGCGACGGCACCCTTGTAGGTGGCCTTCACCTCGACCTGGTCGGCGAACTCACCGCCCGGCACGCAGGTCAGCGCGGTGTCGCTGGTGCGGGTGAGGGTGTCGGCCTGGCGCGGGGTGACGGTGGCCGTGTAGTCGAGGCCGCCCAGGACGCGGCCCACGACGGTGGCGCGGACGGTGAAGTCGCCGGTCTTCTCCCCCGCCACGAGTGCGGGCGCGGTGGCCGTGCCCGTGCTGCCGGTGACGACCGTGGCGACGCTCTCGCCGCCGGTGAAGGTGGCGTCCGTGTCGCCGATGATCGTGAACCGCACCCGGACCTTCGCCACGCCCTTGCTCGCCTTGGACTCGGCCCGCACGGCGACCTTGGCACCGAAGGCGCTGCCCGCCGTCGCCGTGAGCTTCCCGGTGTTCGCGTCCTCCAGATGGTCCACCGTCTGGGTGGGCGTGGGAGGCGTCGGGCTCGGTGCGGGCGAACTGGGCGCGGGCGGCTTCGGGGTGGGGCTCGTCGAGCCGCCGCTGCCCGGCTTGGGGGTGCCCGGCTTGGAGGTACCCGGTGTGCTCGGCGTACTCGGCGTCGAGGTCGCGGGCGTGGACGGGCTGGGGCTCGCCCCGGGGTGGCTGTCGCTGCTGTTCGAGGGCAGGGTGCCCGTGCCGTCCGGGACCTCGTGGGTGCCCTTGCGGTAGTACTCCAGCCACGACAGAACCGTGTTGAGGTACGCCGTCGAGTTGTTGTAGTTCAGGATCGCGGCGTTCATCTGCGACTGCACGGACAGGTCCCGGTCGAACCGGCACAGGTAGTGGCCGGCCGCGAGCGCCGCGTCGTAGACGTTGTTGGGGTCCTTCTTGCCGTCGCCGTTGCCGTCGCGGCCCGCCCACTCCCAGGTGGAGGGGATGAACTGCATGGGGCCCACGGCCCGGTCGTAGGCCGGGTCGCCGTCGTACGCGCCGTTGTCGGTGTCGGCGATCAGAGCGAAGCCGTTGCCGTCGAGCTTGGGGCCGAGGATCGGCGAGTACGTCGTGCCGCTCGCGTCGACCCGGCCGCCGCGGGCCTGGCCGGACTCGACCTTGCCGATGGCGGCGAGGAGTTGCCAGGGCAGGTTGCAGCCCGGCTTGGAGGCACGCAGCTCGGCCTCGGCCTTCTTGTAGGCGTCGAGGACGGTCGCGGGTATGCCGGCCTCGGCCTCGCCCACGGAGACGGGCGTGCCTGTGGCCGGGCTCGCCGACGGGCTCGGGTTGGGGCTCTTCAGCGGCGGAAGGTCGGTGTAGTACGGCGAGTCGCCGGTCGCGCCGCCGCCTTCGCCGCCGGTGTTCGCGTCCGCCGAGGGCTGGGCGCCGGCGGCCTGTCTGCCGAGGTTGTCGGTGGTCACTCCGGGTGCCTGGGAAGCGGACAGGGCCGCGACCGCGACCGCGGCCACGGCGGTGGTCGTCGCTCCCTTGCGCAGTCTGCCGAAATGCGCCGCCATTGAGTGAACCCCTCCCGTGGACGACCGCCCGCGCACCGCGCGTTCGCTGGCTCAGTGACCCAGGCGACCCTACGACAACTTCCGTCGCCCGGGCACCCGTTCGTGCCCGATTTTCACCGGTTGGCCATGTGGGATTGTCCGAGAGAACACGCACCCAAGGGTGGAGCCCGCGGTCATTTCCCTACGTCCTTCATACTGGGCGTCGGAGATCACCGGGGCCGACATGTTCAGACCAACGTCTGCCACAGGGGGATGCTTTGCCCTTCACCCTCAGCCACGCGGCGGCCGTACTGCCCGCCGTGCGCGGCGACGGAAGCGGCCGCGGCCGCCTCGCGCCCGCGGCACTCGTGGCCGGTTCCTTCGCCCCCGACATGACCTACTACGCGGCGAGCGTGGTCCCCGGAGCGATGGAGTTCGGCGACTTCACGCACTCCTTCACCGGTGTCCTCACCTTCGACGTGCTCGTCGCCTGGGCGTTGGTGGGTGCCTGGCTGGTAGTGCGCGAACCGTTGGTGGCGCTGCTGCCACGGGCCCGTCAGGGCCGCCCCGCTGCCCTGCTGCGCTGCGGGACGCCGCGCGGGCAGCTGCGCTCCTCGGCGGCACTGTGGTGGTACACCTCCGCGGTGCTCGGCGCGCTGACACACGTCGTGTGGGACGCGTTCACGCACCACGACCGGTGGGGAGTACGGCTGGTCCCCGTACTGTCGCGGAACGCCGACGGCACGCCGGTGTTCACCTACGCGCAGTACGGCAGTTCGCTGGTGGGGGCCGTCGTGATCGTGGCCTTCGTGGCCGTCGCGCTGCGCCGGGCGCCCTCGGCCGAACCGGTGGGGGTGCCGGTACTGTCGCGTTCCGACCGGTGGCTGGCGGCCGCAGTCATCGGCGGCTGCGGGCTGGTGGGCGCCGTGCAGCGGGCTTCACGCTGGTGGGCCTACTGGGGCGCCCGCGCGAAGCCCTGGGAGTTGATCCCGGCGCTCTGTTTCGGCGCGGGCGCGGGTCTCGTGCTCGGTCTCGCGCTGTACGCCGTCGGGGTCAGGGTGTGGCGTCCCGCTCCGGCTCGTCCCAGCCCGGCACCGGCCCGCTCGGCGCCGAACCGTCCGACACCTCGCTGATCCTGTTCTGCGGTGTGGAGCCCTGGACGGCGCCGCGCCCGCGGTTGAGGCCACGGTGGACAACCTGGGCGATGCGCTCGATGGTGCGGACCCCGTACGTCATCGTCGGGTTGTCGTGCGACAGGACGACGATGCGGTAAGTGCGGTCGGAGCCGGTGAACACGCCGACGCTGTGGACGCGCCAGCCGTGGGTGGACCGGGGCAGCCAGCCGTTCTTGATGTGCGCCTGCAGGCCGCGAGGCATGCCGGCGGGGACACCCCAGCGCTGGTCGCTGCGGACCTGGCTGAGCAGTTTCAGGCCGTAGGCGCGGCTCTTCAGGAAGGAACTGGCGTCTGTGAGCACGCCCAGCAGCCGCATCTGGTCGGCGGCCGTGGTGCGGGTCAGGCCCCAGTAGCCGGCCGGGCCGAGCTCGGTGCGGCGCGTTCCGACACGGTCCAGGAAGTGGCCGAGGTAGGTGCGGCCCAGGTCGTTCCACAGATGCTGGGCCGCGGTGTTGTCCGAGATGGTGATCATGGGGCGTACGTTGGCGAGCTCCCAGTTCGTGAGGGTGCGGCGCAGCTCGTCCGCGCGGTGCAGGGTGGCCTCCATGATCGTGAGCTTGGCGACGCTCGCCGAGTCGTACCGACGCTCGCTCGCGAGGGTGCAGGTCAGGTCGCTGTTGTCGTCGCGCACCGCCACGGCGACGGTGCCCTGGCGTGACGACAGCGCCGTCCTGATGTCGCGGGACATCCGGGCGGCGAGCTCGGGGCTGCGGGTGGAACGGCAGACCGCGGGCACCTGGGCGGTGCTCGCGCTCGCGGCCACCGCGGGTACCGGCGCGAGCAGCGCCGAGACGACGGCGGTGGCCAAGGCCGTGCGACGGTTGAGCATGCTTGTACTCATGCCCGCATCCTTACGGTCCCCTCGCACGGGGGGCGTCTTTGCGAGGGCCACGCGAGTGACGGTTCCCTCCGGGGGTTGAGCGGACCCCACCTCCCCTGCGCCTCCGGCCCACCGGAGAGGGCCCATGCCCTACGGGCGGCCAACTCAAGGACTTCACCCTGCGGGCAGCTCGCAAAACGGGGCGGGGGCGACTCTCCCTGCGGCGGCTCGCACGACAGGGCTGAGGCAGACATCCCCTGCGGGCGGCTCACACGGCGGAGCGCGGGGGCGACTCTCCCGCGGGCGGCTCGCACGACGGAGCATGGGACAACTCTCCCTGCGGCGGCTCGCGTGGCGGAGCGCGGGGCGGCTCGCGCCGCAAGCGGCTGCGGGGGGTGCCCTGTGGGCGGGGGCTTCCTCTAGCGGGGTGGGGCAGCTGTCCGCACCGGCGCGCACGCCGCCCGAGGGGCAACCGACGCCGGGAGCGGGCGGAGCCACGACCAGCGCCACCCGGGACCGAACCGGCCCGGCGCCGGGGCCGGGAGCGGTGCCCGAGGCCAGGACCGAGCCCGACGCCGGGGCCAGGACCGAGCCCGACACCGAGGCCCGGGACCGGGCCCGAGGCCGGCGACCGAGGCCAGGACCCGGGGCCGACGCCAGGACCCGGGGCCGACGCCGGGACCCGGAACCGAGGCCAGGACCCGGGGCCGACGCCGGGACCCGGGACCGAGGCCCGGAGCCGGGGCCGACGCCGGGACCCGGGACCGACGCCGGGGTCCTGGGGCCGACGCCGGGGTCCTGGGGCCGGAGCCTGGGCCGGGGTTCCAGGGTCTCGTTCGCCGGAGGCTAGTGCGCTGCGGATTCCCAGTCGGGGCCCGCCCCGACGGACACGTCGAGGGGTGCCCGGAGATGAACGGCGGACGCCATCTCGCGGCGGACGAGTTCCTCGGTCTTCGCGCGCTCTCCGGGGGCGATCTCCAGGACGATTTCGTCGTGGACCTGGAGGAGCATGCGGGACTTGAGCTCGGCCTCGCGCAGCGCCCGGTCCACGTTCAGCATCGCGATCTTGACGATGTCCGCGGCCGTGCCCTGGATAGGGGCGTTGAGCGCCATGCGCTCGGCGGCCTCGCGACGCTGGCGGTTGTCGCTGTTGAGGTCGGGCAGATAGCGGCGGCGCCCGAAGAGCGTCGCCGTGTAGCCCGTGGCGCGGGCCTCGTCGACCACCCGGCGGAGATAGTCCCGCACCCCGCCGAAACGCTCGAAGTACGTGTCCATCAACGCACGCGCCTCACCCGCGTCGATGTTCAGCTGCTGGGAGAGACCGAACGCCGACAGCCCGTAGGCAAGGCCGTACGACATCGCCTTGATCTTGCGGCGCATCTCCGCATCGACCGCCGAACGCTCGACCGAGAACACCTGCGACGCCACCGTCGTGTGCAGGTCCTCGCCCGACGTGAACGCCTCCAACAGGCCCTCGTCCTCGGACAGATGGGCCATCACGCGCAGTTCGATCTGGCTGTAGTCGGCCGTCATGAGGGATTCGAAGCCCTCGCCGACCACGAAGCCGCGGCGGATCGCGCGGCCCTCCTCCGTACGGACCGGGATGTTCTGCAGGTTCGGGTCCACCGACGAGAGCCGGCCCGTCGCGGCCACCGTCTGGTTGAACGTGGTGTGGATGCGGCCGTCCGCGGCGATCGTCTTGATCAGGCCCTCGACCGTCACCCGCAGCCTGGCCTGCTCACGGTGGCGGAGCATGATGACCGGCAGCTCGTGGTCGGTCTGCGTGGCCAGCCAGGCCAGCGCGTCCGCGTCCGTCGTGTAACCGGTCTTCGTCTTCTTCGTCTTGGGCAGGTCCAGCTCGCCGAAGAAGACCTCCTGGAGCTGCTTGGGCGAGCCGAGGTTGAACTCGTGCCCGACGGAGGCGTGTGCCTCCTTCACCGCCTGCTGCACGGCTCCGGCGAACATCTGCTCCATGGCTTCCAGGTGCGCCCGGTCCGCCGCGATGCCGTGCCGCTCCAGCCGGGCCAGCAGCGCCGACGTGGGCAGCTCCATGTCGCGCAGCAGCTCGGCCGCGCCGACCTCCGCCAGCTTCTCGCCGAACGCCTCGCCCAGGTCGAGGATCGTGCGGGCCTGCACCATCAGCGCCTCGGCCTCGGCCTGGTCGTCCGCGCCGAAGGCCAGCTGACCGTCGGCCGCGGCGGCGGGCCCCAGCTCCCGGCCCAGGTACTCCAGGGACAGCGCGTCCAGCGCGAAGGAGCGGCGGCCCGGTTTCACCAGATACGCGGCGAGCGCGGTGTCCATGGACACGCCCTCGATCGTCCACCCGTGCTCGGCGAAGACCCGCATCGCACCCTTGGCGTTGTGCAGCACCTTGGGCTTCTTCGGGTCGGCGAGCCACTTCGCGAACGCGTTCTCGTCGGCCTCGTCCAGCCGCGAGGGGTCGAACCACGCCGCCGCCCCGTCCGCCGCGGCGAGCGCGACCTCGGCCACCGAGCCCGAACCCAGCGCCCAGGTGTCGACGGTGGCCAGACCCAGGACCGCCTTGCCGTCGTGCTCGGCAAGCCACGGCTCCAGCTCGCCCGCACCCAGCACGGCCCCGTCCAGCTCGACACCCTCGACGACCGCAGCGACCGCCTCGGCCTCCTCCGTCCCGGGGTCGACGGCGAAAAGCCGCTCACGCAGGGAGGGGTTACGGATCTCCAGGGTGTCCAGGACCATCACGACCGCCGTACGGTCGTACGCCGCGCGCTCCAGGTCGGTGACCGTCTTCGGGAGCTCGACGTCCTTCACCATCTCCGTGAGACGGCGGTTGAGCTTCACCGCCTCCAGGTGGTCGCGGAGGTTCTGCCCGGCCTTGCCCTTGACCTCGTCGACGCGCTCGACGAGGTCCGCGAACGAACCGAACTGGTTGATCCACTTCGCGGCCGTCTTCTCGCCGACGCCGGGGATGCCCGGCAGGTTGTCCGACGGGTCGCCGCGCAGCGCCGCGAAGTCGGGGTACTGCGCCGGCGTCAACCCGTACTTCTCGACGACCTTCTCCGGAGTGAAGCGGGTCAGCTCGGAGACGCCCTTCGTCGGGTACAGCACCGTCGTGTGCTCGGACACCAGCTGGAAGGAGTCGCGGTCACCGGTGACGATCAGGACCTCGAAGCCCTCGGCCTCGGCCTGCGTGGCGAGCGTCGCGATGATGTCGTCGGCCTCGAAGCCGTCGACCGCGAACCGCTGCGCGTGCATCGCGTCCAGCAGCTCGCCGATCAGCTCGACCTGCCCCTTGAACTCGTCCGGGGTCTTCGAACGGTTCGCCTTGTACTCCGTGAACTCCTCGGAGCGCCACGTCTTGCGCGAGACGTCGAACGCCACCGCGAAATGCGTGGGCGCCTCGTCGCGCAGCGTGTTCGCCAGCATCGACGCGAAACCATAGATCGCGTTCGTCGGCTGACCCGTCGCGGTCGTGAAATTCTCCGCGGGCAGCGCGAAGAACGCGCGGTACGCCAGCGAGTGCCCATCCATGAGCATCAGCCGCGGACGGCCCGCACCTGCGGTTTTCTCGGTCTTCTTCGATGCTGTTTCTGCCACGCCCCCGATCCTCGCACGCCCCACTGACAGTGCGGACCTCCCGGGACCGGCCACCATCGTCGTCACCGGCGCGTGGGAGGATCGCCCACGTACTAGATACGTGCACGCGAAGGGATCCCCTGATGGCCAGCAAGCCGCCCAAGAGCGATCCGGTCCAGGACGCGCCGCAGGTCGCCGAGCCGAAGCGCGCCGCGGCCGGACTGCCCGCCGTCGGGCACACCCTTCGCATCGCCCAGCAGCAGATGGGGGTGAAGCGCACCGCGCTGACCCTCCTGCGCGTCAATCAGAAGGACGGCTTCGACTGCCCGGGCTGCGCCTGGCCCGAGCCGGAGCACCGGCACGCGGCGGAGTTCTGCGAGAACGGCGCGAAGGCGGTCGCCGAGGAGGCCACCCTGCGCCGGGTCACCCCTGACTTCTTCGCCGCGCACCCGGTCACCGACCTGCACGGCCGCAGCGGCTACTGGCTCGGCCAGCAGGGCCGCCTCACCCACCCCATGTACCTGCCCGAGGGCGCCGACCACTACGAGCCGGTCTCCTGGGAGCGCGCCTTCGACATCGTCGCCGAGGAGCTCGCCGCCCTCGGCTCCCCCGACGAGGCCCTCTTCTACACCTCGGGACGCACGAGCAACGAGGCCGCGTTCCTCTACCAGCTCTTCGCCCGCGAACTCGGCACGAACAACCTGCCGGACTGTTCGAACATGTGCCACGAGTCCTCGGGCTCCGCGCTCTCCGAGACCATCGGCATCGGCAAGGGCAGCGTCCTGCTCGAGGACCTGTACAAGGCCGACCTGATCATCGTCGCCGGGCAGAACCCCGGCACCAACCACCCGCGCATGCTCTCCGCCCTGGAGAAGGCCAAGGCCAACGGCGCGAAGATCATCAGCGTCAACCCGCTGCCCGAAGCGGGCCTGGAGCGCTTCAAGAACCCGCAGACCCCCCAGGGCATGCTCAAGGGCGCCGCCCTCACCGACCTGTTCCTGCAGATCCGCCTGGGCGGCGACCAGGCCCTCTTCCGCCTCCTGAACAAGCTCGTCCTGGAGACCGAGGGCGCGGTCGACGAGGACTTCATCGCCGAACACACCCACGGCTACGAGGAGTTCGCGGCCACCGCCCGCGCCGCCGACTGGGACGAGACCCTCACCGCGACGGGCCTCACCCGCGAGAAGATCGACGAGGCCCTCCGCCTCGTCCTCTCCTCCCGGCGCACCATCGTCTGCTGGGCCATGGGCCTCACCCAGCACAAGCACTCCGTGCCCACGATCCGCGAAGTGGTCAACTTCCTGCTGCTGCGCGGCAACATCGGCCGTCCCGGCGCGGGCGTCTGCCCGGTCCGCGGCCACTCGAACGTGCAAGGCGATCGCACCATGGGCATCTTCGAACGCCCCGCCCCGGCCTTCCTGGACGCCCTGGAGAAGGAGTTCGGCTTCGCCCCGCCCCGCGAGCACGGCTACGACGTCGTACGGGCCATCCGCGCCCTGCGCGACGGCGACGCGAAGGTCTTCTTCGCCATGGGCGGCAACTTCGTCTCCGCCTCCCCCGACACCGACGTCACCGAGGCCGCCATGCGCCGCGCCCGCCTCACGGTGCACGTCTCGACCAAGCTCAACCGCTCCCACGTCGTCACCGGAGCCCGCGCCCTGATCCTGCCCACTCTCGGACGGACCGAGCGCGACCTCCAAGGCAGCGGCGAACAGTTCGTGACCGTCGAGGACTCCATGGGCATGGTCCACGCCTCGCGCGGCCGTCTGGTGCCCGCGAGCGAGCACCTCCTGTCCGAGCCGGCCATCGTCTGCCGCCTCGCCCGCCGCGTGCTCGGCGACGCCTCCCGCACCCCCTGGGAGGAGTTCGAGAAGGACTACGCCACGATCCGCGACCGCATCGCGCGCGTGATCCCCGGCTTCGACGACTTCAACGCGCGCGTGGCCGACCCCGCGGGCTTCGCCCTCCCCCACGCCCCCCGCGACGAACGCCGCTTCCCCACGGCCACCGGCAAGGCCAACTTCACCGCCGCGCCCGTCGAGTACCCGAAGCTCCCCGAAGGCCGCCTGCTCCTGCAGACCCTGCGCTCGCACGACCAGTACAACACCACCGTCTACGGCCTCGACGACCGCTACAGGGGCATCAAGAACGGCCGCCGAGTGGTCCTCGTCAACCCCGAGGACGCCCGCGCGCTGAACGTCACCGACGGCTCGTACGTCGACCTCGTCAGCGAATGGCAGGACGGCATAGAGCGGCGCGCCGCGGGCTTCCGCGTCGTGCACTACCCGACCGCCCGCGGCTGCGCCGCCGCGTACTACCCGGAGACCAACGTCCTCGTCCCGCTCGACGCCACCGCGGACACCAGCAACACCCCGGCCAGCAAGTCCGTCGTGGTCCGTCTGGAACAATCGGCCACCGACTGAGCGTTTGCTCAGCCAGTCAGCCAGAGAGATCGACGACGATCGGAGCCGGCCCCCATGGGCGAGCAGAGTCAAGTGAAGTTCCCGCAAGAGGTCATCGACGAGTACGCCGCACTCGGCGTCGACCTGCCCGCCCTCTTCTCGGCAGGCCACCTCGGCACCCGCATGGGCGTTCAGATCATCGAGGCCTCCGCGGACCGGGTCGTCGGCACCATGCCGGTGGAGGGCAACACCCAGCCCTACGGCCTCCTGCACGGCGGCGCCTCCGCCGTCCTCGCGGAGACCCTCGGCTCGGTCGGCTCCATGCTCCACGGCGGCAGCTCCAAGATCGCCGTCGGTGTCGACCTGAACTGCACCCACCACCGCGGCGCCCGCTCCGGCCTCGTCACCGGCGTGGCCACCCCCGTACACCGCGGGCGCACGACAGCGACGTACGAGATCGTCATCACCGACGACAACGACAAGCGCGTCTGCACCGCCCGCCTCACCTGCCTCCTGCGCGACGCGAACCCCACCGACGCCGACCACGTACGCCAGGCCTGACACCCGCCTCCAGGACGAGCCCCGCCCCACCCACCGCTCACCGGCACCGGCGTACGGCGAGCAAGGGCCGCCGGCGCCCGCCCCCCACTCACAGGCAGCCGTGTACGGCGAGCAAGGGAGCAGGAGACAACTGCCCCCTACTCAGCGGCAGTCGGGTACGGCGGGCAGGGGACGGGGCGGAGGTGTCCGCCCGCAGCGGCCGGCGCGTCAACACCGACCCCTTCTGGGACCGACCGATTCCGCGTCTGACCGAGGACGGATACCTCCGCCCCGGCCCCGCCCCCACACACACCCTCCGCGCACCCCTTGCGCACGCCCCCGCCCCGCGCCCGCCGCAACCACGCTCCAATACGCCGGAGTTATCGGAAATCGGCGGCAACTCGTCTCCTCTTCGCGCGACTTCACGCGACTTCACGCGACTTCACGCGACTTCACGCGACTTCACGCCCGGTCCGCACCTCATGCGCCCTATATCGCGCACGCCGACCGAACTCCGAGTTCCCTTTTCTCGACGTAACGCTGCGTAACACGCACGCAATACAGCATCCGAGTTCCATCTGCGACGGCCCGTACTCCCGCGGCCTCTCCCGGCTCCTCCGCGCGACCTGCGACGGCGTCCGACGGCGACCTTCGCCCACGCGCAACCGGAAGTGCGGATTCTCAACATGTGGAACGAGAAGAATTTCCGCCAAATCGGCTGAGAATACCCATCCCTGAAGCCCATCAACCGGCACGTCATAACAAGAAAGTCACAAGCCAGCCCACGGCGATGCCCGGGCCCACAGACAGGCTTAGAGTCACGGCCAGTCACCGCGCCGCCGGGCGCGTCTGCAGCACGGCTCGGTATCACCCAGTACGGCCCGGCGAGACACACGGCAGTCCAGCAGGGCTGCTGCGCCAGGGAGAGGATTCAACGTGCGACAGCGTTCTTTGGTCATACTCACCTCCGTGCTCACCACCGGAGCACTCACGCTGACCGCCTGCGGTTCGCGTGACAACAGCGGGGACAAGAGCAGCAGCAGCAAGACCGAGATCATCATCGGCGTTGACGCTCCGCTGACCGGTCAGAACTCCGCAACCGGCCTCGGCATCCAGGGCGGCGTGCAGATCGCCGTCGACGACGCCAACAAGAACAACACCGTCCCCGGCGTGACCTTCAAGGTCCAGGCGCTCGACGACAAGGCGATCCCGGCCAGCGGCCAGCAGAACGCCACCGCCCTCGTCAACAACGAGAAGGTCCTCGGCGTCGTCGGCCCGCTGAACTCCGGTGTGGCCACGCAGATGCAGCAGGTCTTCGCGACCGCCAACCTGGTCGAGATCTCGCCCTCCAACACGGCGCCCGAGCTCACCCAGGGCAAGAACTGGCAGACCTCGAAGTCGCGCCCGTTCAAGACGTACTTCCGTACGGCCACCACCGACGCCCTCCAGGGCGGCTTCGCGGCCGAGTACGCGTCCAGCACGCTCAAGAAGAAGAACGTCTTCGTCGTCGACGACAAGCAGACCTACGGCGCGGGCCTGGCCAAGCTGTTCAAGGCCGGCTTCACCAAGAACGGCGGCAAGGTCGCCGGCGAGGACCACGTCAACACCGGCGACACCGACTTCTCCGCCCTCGTCACCAAGATCAAGAACTCCAAGGCCGACCTGGTCTACTACGGCGGCCAGTACGACGAGTCGGAGAAGCTCACCAAGCAGCTCAAGGACGGCGGAGTCAAGGTCCCGCTGTTCGGCGGTGACGGCATGTTCAGCGACACCTACATCCAGACCGCCGGCAAGACCTCCGAGGGTGACCTGGCCACCTCCGTCGGCCAGCCCGTCGACTCCCTGCCCTCCGCCGCGGACTTCATCAAGAAGTACAAGGCCTCCGGCCTCAAGGGCGACTACGGCACCTACGGCGGCTACTCCTACGACGCCGCGACCGCCATCATCAAGGCGATCGCCAACGTCGTGAAGGACGGCAAGATCCCCGACGGCGCCCGCGCCAAGATCGTGGACGAGGTCCAGAAGACGAAGTTCGAGGGCATCGCCGGCCCCGTCTCCTTCGACGAGTACGGCGACACCACCAACAAGCAGCTCACCGTCTACCAGGTCGTCGGCGGCAAGTGGAAGGCCGTCAAGAGCGGCACGTTCAACGGCTGATCCGATCCGATCCCAGCTGAGCTCAGCTGTTTCCAGCTAACTCCAGCTGATCCGAGATCCGCCGCTAGCTACACCCCAGGGCCGCGCGGCCAAGACCACACGTCACCGCGCGGCCCGTCCCATATCCCCCCGTTCACTCTCCCCACCCACATGGAGGCCATGCGGTGAACACCCTGCCGCAGCAGCTGGCCAACGGGCTGTTCCTCGGCTCGATGTACGGGCTGATCGCCATCGGCTACACGATGGTGTACGGCATCGTCCAGCTCATCAACTTCGCCCACGGCGAGATCTTCATGACCGGAGGCTTCGGCGCACTCACGGTCTACCTCTACGTCCTGCCCGACGGCACATCCATGTGGATAGCCCTCCCGGCGATGCTCATCGGCGGCGGACTCGTCGCCGTCCTCATCGCCGTCGGGGCGGAACGGTTCGCCTACCGACCACTGCGCGGCGCACCACGCCTGGCACCCCTCATCACCGCCATCGGCCTCTCCCTCGCGCTGCAGCAGGCCGTCTTCAACTGGTACCCGAACGCCAAGACGGACCGCAACTTCCCCCAGATCGACGCCGGACCCTGGCACATCGGGTCCATCAGCATCAGCAGCGGCTCCCTCTTCGTCATCGTCGCCGCCCCGCTCTGTATGGCGGCCCTCGCCCTCTTCGTCAGCATGTCCCGCACCGGCCGCGCCATGCAGGCCACCGCCCAGGACCCTGACACCGCCCAGCTCATGGGCATCGACACCAACAAGATCATCGTGATCGCCTTCGCCATCGGCGGCTTCTTCGCCGCCGTCGCCGCCGTCTCCTACGGCCTGCGCTACGGCTCGATCCAGTACAACATGGGCTTCCAGATGGGCCTCAAGGCCTTCACCGCGGCCGTCCTCGGCGGCATCGGCAACATCTACGGCGCCATGATCGGCGGCCTCGTCCTCGGCCTCGCCGAGACCATGGCCACCTCCTACATCGACGGCATCCCCGGCATGCAGCAGCTCGGCGGCGGCGGCTGGTCCTCCGTCTGGGCCTTCGTCCTCCTCATCCTCGTACTGCTGTTCAGGCCACAAGGCCTGGTCGGCGAACGCGTCGCGGACAGGGCGTGAACACCATGGCAACCACCGAGAACACCGCCGAGATCACCGCCCCCGTGCGCGGCCTGATCGCACTCCCCCAGACCGCCGCGCGCGCCCTCATCGCCGTCGGCGCCGTCGCCACCATCGCCAGCACGTTCATGTCGTGGACCTACACGGCCGACTTCCCCGGGGACCTCACCTACTACGGCTCCCCGGCCGGCCTCCAGATCCTCGACCTCGTCGCCGGCGCGATCACCCTGCTCTTCGCGCTCACCCTCTTCGGCGTCCGCGGCCTGCGCTGGCTCAACCCGGCAGGCGCCACCGCGCCCGTCGTCCTCGCCGCCGCCTCCGCGTTCGCCGTCAGCTGGTTCAGCGCCATCGCCATCGCGGTCGACCTCAAGGGCCTCGTCGCCCTCGACCCCGGCGCCTACGTCACCGCCGTCGGCTCCCTGATCGCCCTCGTCGGCGCCCTCGCTCTCCCGAGCCCCGGCGACACCTTCAAGGACTGGGTCAGCAAGCCCGACCGCATCCCCGCGGCCCAGAAGCTCCCCGGCTGGGCCGAGCGCCTCGTCATCACCGGCGCCACCGCCGTCGCGCTGATCGTCTTCACGTACGGCATCGGCGTCGACCCCGACGCCAGCGAGACCTTCATCGGCTACCTGCTGCTCGTCGTCCTCGGCACCTGGGCGCTCCAGGCCGCCGGGCTCTTCGACCGGTTCGCCACACTCAACGCCCGCCACAAGGGATTCGCCACCTCCATGGCGTTCCTCGCCGCGGCGGTCTTCCCCTTCGTCGAGAACAACGAGCACAACGCCAACCTCGGCGTGAACATCCTCGTCGTCGCCACCGTCGCCCTCGGGCTGAACATCGTCGTCGGCCTCACCGGACTCCTCGACCTCGGATACGTCGCCTTCCTCGGCGTCGGCGCCTACGCCGCGGCCCTCGTCTCCGGCTCCGAGTTCTCCCGCTTCTCCGGCGTCCAGTTCCCCTTCTGGGCCGCCATGCTCACCGGCATGGCCGCGTCGCTCGTCTTCGGCGTCCTCATCGGCGCCCCCACCCTGCGACTGCGCGGCGACTACCTCGCCATCGTCACCCTCGGCTTCGGAGAGATCTTCCGCATCTCCGTCAACAACCTCGACGGCTCCTCCGGACCGAACCTGACCAACGGCCCCAACGGCATCTCGATGATCCCGGACCTCGACATCTTCGGGTTCAACCTCGGGAACTCGCACGACATCGGCTCGATCACCCTCGGCCGCTTCGCGAACTACTTCCTGCTGATGCTGATCATCACCGGCATCGTCGTGATCGTCTTCAACCGCGCCGCCGACTCCCGTATCGGCCGCTCCTGGATCGCCATCCGCGAGGACGAGACCGCCGCCACCGCCATGGGCATCAACGGCTTCCGCGTCAAGCTCATCGCCTTCGCCCTCGGCGCCTCCCTCGCCGGCCTCGCCGGCACGGTCAGCGCCCACGTCGGCTACAGCGTCAACCCGGCCCCGTACCAGTTCGCCGGCTCCGTACCGCCCAACTCGGCCTTCCTGCTGGCCGCGGTCGTCCTCGGCGGCATGGGCACGGTCAACGGCCCCATCCTCGGCGCCACCCTGCTCTACCTCCTCCCCGAGAAGCTCGGCTTCCTGAAGGAGTACCAGCTCTTCGCCTTCGGCATCGCGCTCGTGATCCTCATGCGCTTCCGCCCCGAAGGCATCATCGCCAACCGCCGCCGCCAGCTCGAATTCCACGAGTCCGACGACAGCATCGACATCCCCGAACAAGGCCTGCCCGACTCCACTGTCGGCGTCACCAAGGCAGGGGCGTGACCCACATGACCACCACCACGGCCACCAGCCCCGTACTCGAGGCCAGCGGCGTCACCATGCGCTTCGGCGGCCTCACCGCCGTCCGCAGCGTCGACCTCACCGTCAACTCCGGTGAGATCGTCGGCCTCATCGGCCCCAACGGCGCGGGCAAGACCACCTTCTTCAACTGCCTCACCGGCCTGTACGTGCCGACCGAGGGCAAGGTCTCCTACAAGGGCACCGTCCTCCCGCCCAAGCCCCACCTCGTCACCAGCGCCGGCATCGCCCGCACCTTCCAGAACATCCGGCTCTTCGCCAACATGACCGTCCTGGAGAACGTGCTCGTCGGCCGCCACACCAGGACCAAGGAAGGCCTCTGGTCGGCCCTCCTGCGCGGCCCCGGCTTCCGCAAGGCAGAAGCCGCCTCCCGCGAACGCGCCATGGAACTGCTGGAGTTCATCGGCCTCGACCACAAGGCCGACCACCTCTCCCGCAACCTCCCCTACGGCGAACAGCGCAAGCTCGAGATCGCCCGCGCCATGGCGAGCGAACCGGGACTGCTGCTCCTGGACGAGCCCACGGCCGGCATGAACCCCCAGGAGACACGCGCGACCGAAGACCTCGTCTTCGCCATCCGCGACAGGGGCATCGCCGTCCTCGTCATCGAGCACGACATGCGCTTCATCTTCAACCTGTCCGACCGCGTCGCCTGCCTCGTCCAGGGCGAGAAGCTCGTCGAGGGCACCTCCGAGGTCGTCCAGGGCGACGAACGCGTCATCGCCGCCTACCTCGGCACCCCCTTCGAGGGCGCCCCCGGCGCGGAAGAGGTCGCCGAGGTCGAAGCCGCCGAGGCGGCGGAGGCCACGGTCACTCCCGAGGCCGCGGAAGCCACCGAGACTCCCGAGACTCCCGAGGCCGCCGAGACTCCTGAGGCCGCCGAGAGCGACGCCGCCGCGGAGGGCACCACCAGCAAGGAAGGAAACGCCCAGTGACCGCACTGCTCGAGGTCGAAGACCTCAAGGTCGCCTACGGCAAGATCGAAGCCGTCAAGGGCATCTCCTTCTCCGTCGAAGCCGGCCAGATCGTCACCCTCATCGGCACCAACGGCGCCGGCAAGACGACCACCCTGCGCACCCTCTCCGGGCTCCTCAAGCCCACCGGGGGCCGCATCACCTTCGACGGCAAACCCCTCAGCAACATCCCCGCCCACAAGATCGTCTCCCTGGGCCTCGCCCACTCCCCCGAGGGACGCCACATCTTCCCCCGGCTGACGATCACCGAGAACCTCCAGCTCGGCGCGTTCCTGCGCTCCGACAAGGCGGGCATCGAGAAGGACATCCAGCGCGCCTACGACCTCTTCCCCATCCTGGGTGAACGCCGCAAGCAGGCCGCGGGAACCCTCTCCGGCGGCGAGCAACAGATGCTGGCCATGGGCCGCGCCCTCATGTCCCAGCCCAAGCTGCTCATGCTCGACGAACCCTCCATGGGCCTCTCGCCGATCATGATGCAGAAGATCATGGCCACCATCGCCGAGCTCAAGGCCGACGGCACGACCATCCTCCTCGTCGAGCAGAACGCCCAGGCGGCGCTCTCCCTCGCCGATCAGGGACACGTCATGGAGGTCGGCAACATCGTCCTCTCCGGCACCGGTCAGGACCTGCTGCACGACGAGTCGGTACGCAAGGCCTACCTGGGCGAGGACTGAGACCAGGCTCCGGCCGTACGACCGTACAGCCGCCGCACGAAGAGGCCCGCGCCCCCCCCCCGGGGGGGGGGGGCGCGTAGTGTCAACGGGGGGGGCCACGCGGGAATGGGCGGCAGAAGCCCGGGGAAATTACGATAGGGCAGGTGATTTGGGGCCCCGGTTTGG
>NZ_JBEYFS010000054.1:0-57411 GCF_040634475.1 Streptomyces sp. NPDC007095 | reverse complement strand
GCACAGGCCCTCGTACTGGACGTACTTGGGTCTGTGCCTGGTGCGGTGAGAGTGCGTGCATGGCGTCGCAGGGCAGACGGGAATTTGACGACAGGACCTAGGACAGCTCCTCGGCCAGGTCCTGGGAGAGGCCCTGGCCCAGGACGCCCAAACGCCTCGCGTACTCCCGCAGCCCCGAAGCCGTGCCGCCCGCCCACCCCACGTGACCGTCGGGGCGGATCAGGAGGAGACCGGTGCCGTACGACTCGTGCGCGGGGACGCCGACCGTGCGGACGGGCAGTGCCGGCGCCCGGGTTTCCGGGCCGGCCGCGAGCAGGGTCCAGTGGGGGCCGCGGAAGGCGTCGAAGAGCCGGGTGCCGTCGGGGAGGGGGCCGTCCGGGGCGCGGCCGCCGGCCCGCAGCAGGCGGTCCGGGCGGCCACGACGGCCTACCCTCTACACCCTCGGGTTCGTCACCGAGGAACAGGGCGTCCAGCCGCTCGCCGGGGAGCGCCGCGAGGGATACGACGTGGACGACCGCGCCCGCCGGATGGCCGACTTCCCTCTGTCGGCCGCGGCGGGCGCGGAGATCTTCGAGGACTGCGACCGGCACTTCGAAGAAGGGCTGGCCCTGGTGAACGCTGGGATCGGGACGCGGTACGGGGTCGGCTGAACCCGCGCGGTGTGCCCTACGGCCGAGACGTCCCCACGGTCGGCCGGGGCTTCGCCAGCGCCGTGCGCAGTTTGGGCGTCAGCCAGTTCTCGACGTACCGGTTCAGCAGCCAGGCCAGCAGCAGCATGCTCGCCGCCGTCAGCAGGAACGTGGCGTACGAGGGGATGTGCAGCCCCTGGTGGAGTGCCTTGATGACGACCCAGCCCAGGTGCTCGTGGACGAGGTAGAAGGGGTACGTCAGCGCGCCCGCGACCGTCAGCCAGCGCCAGTTGGCCCAGCGCAGCCAGCCCAGGGCGATCGCGGCGACGGCGACGTAGCCGAAGGTGACGACGAGGACGATGCCGTAGCTGGTGCGGTAGGAGAAGCCGTTCGCCTGCGGGGCGTGCCACAGTCCCTGTACCGCGTAGTGCTGGCCGATCAGCCAGCTCACGGCCACGATGCCCCAGGCGTACACGTCCTTGCGGTCGCGGTGCACCAGGTAGAGGCCGACGCCGCCGATGAAGTACGGGGCGTACTCGGGCATCAGGACGATGTCCAGCAGCGGCATCTTGGCGCCCTGCGCGATGGCGTAGGCCAGCGTCCAGCCGGCGCAGAACATGATCACGCGGCGGCGGTTCGCGCCGGGCAGGACGATGCACAGCGCGAAGAGGGCGTAGAAGCGGACCTCCGCCCACAGCGTCCAGCACACGCCCAGTACCCGGTCGACGCCGAGCGGATACTGCAGCATCGTCATGTTGACCAGGGTGTCGCTCGGCGAGACCGTCTTGAACGCGACCATCGGCAGGGCGAACACCACCGTCACCAGGATGATGGCGGCCCAGTACGCGGGCAGCAGCCGGGAGGCGCGGGAGGCGAAGAACGAGCGCAGCGGGCGGCCCCAGCCGCTCATGCAGATGACGAAGCCACTGATCACGAAGAACACCTGGACGCCCAGGCAGCCGTACGCGAAGTACCCGTGCAGCACGGGGAACTGGTGGCGCGGCGAGCTGCCCCACGCTTTCGCGACCTCACCGTCGCGCCCGCCGTAGTGGTACGCGGCCACCATCAGCGCGGCGACCAGCCGCAGTCCGTCCAGTGCGCGCAGCCGCGTCTCCCGGGGCTTGGCCGGTATCGCGGGGGGCGGTGCGTCCGTGGGCGGCAGGACGGTGCGGGCCACGGTGCCCGTGGAGGCCACTTGGACGGCCTCGCGCGAGTCGATCACAGATTTCCCCTCAACGGGACTCAGTGGACCCACAGCACACTAATCCGATTAGTAAGGTTTACCTGGCCGTCCGGCCGACGATTCGCCCGACGGTCCCTACGCGTTCACCCGCACGTCGTTTCGGGTTCCTGGGCCGGTTCGCGCGGTCCGGCCCAGGAGCCGGATCAGCGACCCACCGCCCGCTTCAGCGAGCGGGCGCGGCGTGCCACCCGGCGCACGGTGGCGTTGCGCGGGATGAACGCCAGCTGCGCCGGAACCGCGCCGGGCAGCGCCAGCGAGGTGAGGCGCTTGCGCTTGAAGTAGCGCCGGGTGTGGTGGTTCAGATGCCTGGTCAGGAAGGTCTCTGCGGCCGGGCGCAGATCCGGGTAGATCTTCGGCTGCATCGCGAAGCCGACGGCCCGGACGAGGTCCGTCAGTTCCGCCACGTCCATGCTCCGGCGCTGCTCATCGACCGCCGACTCGTCCGTCAGTTCGGGCAGTAGCGCGTCCACGATCGTGACGGGGACGCGGTTGCTGTTCTCGTACGGTGTGAGGCGGTCGAGGAGGGGGCCGGTGCCGACGCGGGCGACCGGCAGGCCGTACAGCGCCGACGCGGTGAGCAGCGCGGTGGAGAAGCAGCCGACCACCAGGGCGGGGCGCATCCGCTGGTAGAGCACCTCGGCGAGGACCGGGGTGTCGAGCACGGTGAGGTCGGCGCCGAGCTTCTCGGCCTCCTTCTCCAGCAGGCGCGACCAGCGGGCCGGGGCCGAGGGGTGCGGCTTGAACACCACCCGCGTGTGGCCGAGCGCGAGGGCGCCCTTCAGCATCCGTACGTGGAGGTTCTCCTCCTCCTCGGCGGTGAGGATGTCCAGCGCGGAGAGGTACTGGCCGAGCAGGAGGGCCGGTTCGTCGACGAAGGGCAGCTCGTCGCCGGTGTCGACCAGCTCGGCGAGCACCTTCGAGAACGCGTCCGTCGGCACGATCTCCGGCTCGACGCCGAACTCGGTGAGCAGCAGCGGCTTGAGGCCGGGGACGAGGTCCAGGTGGAGCAGGCGGGTCACGCGCGTGCCGACCAGCGGGTCGATCTTGTTGCGGGTGGGGCCGTAGCTCATCAGGCCGTCCGCGTACACGGTGACGGGCGCGCCCATGAAGATCTGCGAGATGCCGAGCGCCGGGTTGACCTGGATCGACTCGACGGCCAGCTCGATGTCGTCGTCGCCGAGGTTCCAGGCGAGCCGCAGATGCCGTTCCCACAGGGGAACGTCGTCGGGCCGCGGGGCCCAGCCGCCCGGGTGGAAGGGGGAGATGGTCTCGTTCCACGAGATCACGTCGTCGAAGCGGTCGCGCAGCTGCTCGAACCCGGGCATCCCGTCGACGCCGGGCGTCGTCTCGGGCGTCGCCGCGTTGTTGGAGACGAGCAGGATGCGCCGGTCGGCGGGGCGGAAACAGTCGGTGTCCAGGGCGGCGGCCAGCGTGGCCGTGCCGTACAGCGTGGACGCCATGAAGATCTGGGTGGTCACGCGGCCACCCCCGTGGTGGGAGCCGGACGGCGGCGCAGCCGGCGCAGCCGCGTGGCGCGCTGGACGTCCATCGAGTCGAGGGCGTCGTCGAGCACGTCCTGCGGCATGTTCCGCAGAGCGACGGCGCTCATCGACTTCAGTTTCCGTGCCACTGCCGGCTCGAACCTTTCGATGGATCCCAGATGATGGGAAATAATCGCGCAATAGGTGCGCACGGCCTTGGGCAGGAGTTTTTCGGCGTCGCGGTCCGCGGCGGTTTCCGCCACCACCTGGTCGAACGCGCGAATGAAGTCGAGCTGGCGCACGTCCCCGATCTGAGTGAGAGAGGAGGCCACGCCGCGCCGGTAGAACACACCGAGAAGCCCCACCGTGGCGAAGGATTCCGCCTCCCGGTGCAGCTTCCAGATCCAGGGCCGGTCCTCGGCCGTCCGCAGGCCGTCGGTGAAGTGCAGCAGCCCCCGGTCGACCAGTCGGCGGTGGTAGATGCCCGCCCAGGCGTAGGCGTAGTCGACGGAGGTGGAGCGGTCGGCGGGCAGTATCGCGTCGCGGGGGTTCAGTACCACTCCGCGCCGGCCGTGCGGGACCCGGTGGATGGTGCGGGCCCGCGCGGTGCACTGGACATGGTCCGTACGGACGAAGTCGCAGCCCAACCGCTCGATGGAGGCGACGAGTTGTTCGTAATAGCCGGGGGCGAGCCAGTCGTCCCCGTCGAGGAACGTGAGGTATTCGCCGTGCGCCGCGTCGATGCCCGTGTTGCGCGCGGTCGCCAGTCCTCCGTTCTTCTCGTGTCTGACATACACCGCGCCGGGGAGCTCGCGCTCCGCGCGCGCGAGAATGTCCGGTGTCTCGTCTCGTGAACAGTCGTCCACG
Source organism: Streptomyces sp. NPDC007095 (assembly GCF_040634475.1). Lineage (NCBI taxonomy): Bacteria > Bacillati > Actinomycetota > Actinomycetes > Kitasatosporales > Streptomycetaceae > Streptomyces > Streptomyces sp. NPDC007095. The sequence goes on along the minus strand of NZ_JBEYFS010000054.1, from coordinate 53,191 downwards.
AGAACGAATTCGAAGTCCTCACGTGCGTTCGCACGCAGGCTCTTCAAGGTGTCGGGTGCATATTGCTGCACGTTGTAGAACGGCACGATGACGGAGAGCTTGACCACCCACGTGACGTTAGGCGGCGGCCCGGCATTCGTCTTGACCGTTGGTGAGATGTCAGGTGAACGACGCGTGGCGAAGCCGTGAACCCAGCTGATTTCCGGCTGGATCACGGCCCGATTCGCCATTCGTCGATGTGCTGTTAACCGTTTGTTGCATTCAGGTTGGGCCGCAACTCGGAATGGCTTCCTAGCGTCTTGGACGTGCCAGCAAGTACCAGGAAGTCCCTGCGGGTCGCCGTTCTCGCGGATTCCGATACCCGGTGGAAATGGGGTTCGCTCACCGCGAATCGCATTTCACCGATCGAATCGGACATTCAGCTCGACGGTTATCTCCTGCGCGGCCGAGCCACCCCCACCGCCCGCCAGCTCGAAGAAGTCGGCGTCCGCGCGGATTCCCTCCGCGAGGTCACCGCCGTCGAATTCCTGCGCGCCATGGAAGGGGAGCCGTACGACGTCCTCGTCGTCGCCCTCGTGGGCGGCGGCGTGCAGGCGATCCTGCACGGCCTGGCCCACGTCTGGGAGGGGCGGACCAAGCGGCCCGTGGTCGTCACCGGCTATGTCGGCGTCGTCTACGAGAAGCTCGCCGACGGCCTGCTGCTTCGGCACGGCGCGGACCTCGTCCTCGCCAACTCCCGACAGGACGCGGAACGGTTCCGGGCCGTGTACGAGGGAGTGGGCGCCGACGCCTCCTCGGTGACGGAGGTGGCACTGCCCTTCCTGGGCGGCGCCGCCTACGAGAAGCACGACCCGTACACGGTCGTCTTCGCCGCCCAGCCCTCCGTCCCGGAGAACCGCAAGGACCGCACGTACCTGCTGAACCGGCTGATCCAGCACGCCCGCCTCCACCCGGACCGCGAGGTGCTGCTGAAGCTGCGCTCCAAGCCGGGCGAACACACCACGCACATCGAGGAGCTGCCCTACCAGAAGCTGGCGCAGAAGACCGACCTGCCCGCCAACTTCCGGCTGGTGTACGGCCACATGGGCGAGGTGCTCGACCGCACCGACCTGCTGGTCACCATCAGCTCCACGGCGGCCCTGGAGTCCCTGCACCGCCGTATCCCCACCGTCGTCCTCAGCGACCTCGGGGTGCGCGAGGCGCTCGGCAACCACCACTTCGTGGGCTCCGGCTGCCTCGCCTCCTGGGACCAGCTCGACGCCGGGTACGAGCCGGCGCCCGACCCGGCGTGGGTGGCCCGGCAGGGCGTCGCCGCCGACGGCCAGTACGAGACGGCCTTCGACGAGGCGCGCGCCCGGATCACCGGCCTGCTGGCGGCCCCCGGACTGCTGCCCCTCGCCCCCTACTACACGCCCGTCACCGCCCCCGGCTACCTCCCCGGGATCCTCGCCCGCCACCACCTCGCCCCGGACGGCAGCCCGCTGCCCGGCGCCCCCGCGGCCGACAAGGAGCCCAGCCCCGTACGGCAGATCGTCCGCCGGGCGGCCCGCGGCGCCTACCGCCACGGAGTGCAGCGCGTGGCCCCCGTGATCCGGCGGATGGGGGAGCTGTGACCACCGCGGATCCCTCAAGCCTTCCGCCGATCCCTCAAGCCCTCCCCGTGTCCCTCGTCAAGGAGAACAGCGCATGACCAACTCGGAAGCGGGTCAAGCGGCGCCGGTGCGCCGGGTGCTCGCGGTGATCCCCGCGCGCGGCGGCTCCAAGGGCGTCCCCGCCAAGAACCTCCTGCCGGTCGGCGGAGTGCCGCTGGTGGCCCGTGCGGTGCGCGAGTGCCGGGCGACGCGGCTCGTCACGGACGTCGTGGTCTCCACCGACGACCAGGCGATCGCCGCCGCCGCCCGCGAGGCGGGCGCCGAGGTCGTGCTGCGCCCCGCCGCCATCGCCGGCGACACGGCCACCTCCGAGGCGGCCGTCCTGCACGCCCTGGACGCCCACGAGGCGCTGCACGGCTCCGCGGTCGACGTGGTCCTGCTCGTCCAGTGCACCAGCCCGTTCATCACGCGGGAGGACATCGACGGGGTCGCCGGGGCGGTCGCCGAGAACGGCGCCGACACCGCGCTGACGGTGGCCAACTTCCACGGCTTCATCTGGCGCGACGACGCCGACGAGTCCGCCGAGGGCGGCAACGGCGTCAACCACGACAAGTCCTTCCGGCCCCGCCGCCAGGACCGGCCCCAGGACCTCCTGGAGACCGGCGCGGCCTACGCCATGGACGCCGCGGGCCTGCGCAAGCACCAGCACCGCTTCTTCGGCCGAACGGAGCTCGTCCGCACCGACCCGGCCCGCGTGCTGGAGATCGACGACCCGCACGACCTCGCCCGCGCCCGCGCGCTGGCCCCCCTCTTCGACGCGAACCGCCCCGGTTCGCTGCCGACCGCCGAAGACATCGACGCGGTCGTCCTCGACTTCGACGGCACCCAGACCGACGACAGGGTGCTGATCGACTCCGACGGACGGGAGTTCGTCTCCGTGCACCGCGGAGACGGGCTCGGTATCGCCGCCCTCCGCAAGAGCGGGCTGACGATGCTGATCCTGTCCACGGAACAGAACCCGGTGGTCGCCGCCCGGGCCCGGAAGCTCAAGATTCCGGTCCTGCACGGCATCGACCGCAAGGACCTCGCACTGAAGCAGTGGTGCGAGGAGCAGGGCATCGCGCCTGAGCGCGTGCTCTACGTCGGCAACGACGTCAACGACCTCCCGTGCTTCGCCCTCGTGGGCTGGCCCGTGGCGGTCGCGAGCGCCCACGACGTCGTGCGCGGCGCCGCACGCGCGGTCACCACCGTCCCCGGCGGCGACGGCGCGATCCGAGAGATCGCCAGCTGGATCCTCGGCCCTTCTCTCGACTCCCTCGACAAGTAAGGAACTTCTCCACCATGAGCACCAACTCCCGTCTGCGCACGTTCGGTTCGAAGACCGCCGGTCCCGGCCACCCCGTCTACGTCGTCGGTGAGATCGGCATCAACCACAACGGCGAGCTCGAGAACGCCTTCAAGCTGATCGACGCCGCCGCCGAGGCCGGCTGCGACGCCGTCAAGTTCCAGAAGCGCACCCCGGAGATCTGCACCCCGCGCGACCAGTGGGACATCGAGCGCGACACTCCCTGGGGCCGCATGACCTACATCGACTACCGCCACCGCGTGGAGTTCGGTGAGGACGAGTACCGCCAGATCGACGAGTACGCCAAGAGCAAGAACATCGACTGGTTCGCCTCCCCGTGGGACACCGAGGCCGTCGCCTTCCTGGAGAAGTTCGACGTCCCCGCCCACAAGGTCGCCTCCGCGTCCCTGACCGACGACGAGCTGCTGCGCTCCCTGCGCGCCACCGGCCGCACGGTCATCCTCTCCACGGGCATGTCGACCCCGAAGCAGATCCGCCACGCGGTCGAGGTCCTGGGCAGCGACAACATCCTGCTCTGCCACGCCACCTCGACGTACCCGGCGAAGGCCGAGGAACTCAACCTCCGCGTCATCAACACCCTCCAGGCCGAGTACCCGAACGTCCCGATCGGCTACTCCGGCCACGAGACGGGCCTGCAGACCACGCTGGCCGCGGTCGCCCTCGGTGCCACCTTCGTCGAGCGTCACATCACCCTCGACCGCGCGATGTGGGGCTCCGACCAGGCCGCCTCCGTCGAGCCGGGGGGCCTCACCCGCCTCGTCCGCGACATCCGCACCATCGAGGCCTCCCTCGGCGACGGCGTCAAGAAGGTCTACGAGTCCGAGCTCGGCCCCATGAAGAAGCTGCGCCGCGTCACTGGCGTCGTCGCCGAGGCCGAGATCGCCGCCGCCGCGGGCGAGCCGGTCGCGGTCTGAGGTCCTGACCTCTCGAACCCCCCACGCGTTACCTCCCACCTCCCTACGACAACTCCTTACGACAGGACGGTCGTACGTCGATGAGCCCCCGCGCCGGATCCACCGGCCCCCACACTCTCGCCTTCGTCGAGAGTCCGGTACAGCTCCTGAACGTGCTGGAATGGGCACACACCTCTGTCCACCACGGCACGGCGCCCGGCGCGGGGCTCACCCTCGTCGTCCTGTCCCCCAACGACCCGATGACCCGTGGCCAACTGCGGCGCATGGCCGAACTGGCCCGCGACGAGGGCCACCAGGTCCGCTGGGAGGAGGCGCGCGGTGGCACCACGGCGCCCTTCCACACCATCGGCGGCCTCGCCCCGCTGCTGCGCAGGGCCCGTCGCATCGTCATGGGAGACCCGTTCTCCCGCTATGTGCAGCTTCTTCTGACCATCACCCGCGCGCCCGACCTGGTCGTGGTCGACGACGGCACGGCGACGATGGAGTTCGTCGCCCAGCTCGCCCGTGGCGAACGCCTGGTCCGCTGGCACCGCAAGGGCGGCCGCCCCGGCCCGCGCGACCTGCTCTTCGCCCCGGTGTCCTCCTTGGCCCGGCGCCGGCTGACGCCCGGTGAGCACCGTACGGTTGAGGTGTTCTCCTCGATGCCGATCGACGAGACCCCGATCGGTGTGCGCGTCAGCGCCAACGACTTCTCCTGGACCCGGGCCCGCTTCGGGCCGCCCCGCCTCACCAAGGGCGCGGACCTGGTCGGCACGTCCCTCGTCGAGACGGGTGTCGTCGACGGGGACCGCTATCTCCAGGCGGTCCGCACCCTCGCCAAGTCCCACGGTGCCACCCGCTACTTCGCCCACCGCCGCGAGAGCGCCGAGAAACTCCACCGGCTGGCCGCGGAGACGGGCCTGGAGATCGTCCGCCCCGACCTCCCCCTGGAGCTGATCGCCCGCCGCGGCCCCATCGGCCGCACGATCCTCAGCTTCCCCTCCACGGTCGTCCACACGCTGCCGCTGGCCCTGGCCGGCACCGAGGTCCGCGTCGCCGTCTGCGACATCGACCCGGCCTGGCTCACGGAGAACGCCTCGCCACGGGCCCAGGGCTTCCTGTCCGGGGTGACGGGGACGGCCCGGGACGTACACCGGTTGTCGGCGGTGACATCCGCGTAGGGAAGCCGTGCACCGTCCGGCGAGTCACTGCATGAGACTGATGAAGTCGATCGATCCGGGGTTGAGGTCGGGGCCTCCAGGCTTCGCCGGGCCGTTCTCGTGATCGGCTCGGCGGAGGTGCTGCGGGCACTGCGGGCCCACGGAACAGACTGCTCGCGCCCGGCACACCGGTCGCCCTCATCGACATCCCCGCCGTCGACGTCCACCAGGTCGTCCTGGAGGGCACCGACTCCGCGGTCCTCACCGACGGCCCCGGCCACCGCCGGGACACCCCGCTGCCCGGACAGTCGGGCACCAGTGTGCTGATGGGCCGCGCCGCCGCCTACGGGGGGCCCTTCGGCCGTCTCGACCAGCTCGCCGCGGGCGACACGTTCACCGTGACCACCGGCCAGGGCAAGGCGAAGTACCAGGTCCTCGGCGTACGACGGGCCGGCGACCCGGCGCCCGCCGCCGTGGCCTCCGGCAAGGGCCGCCTGGTCCTCGTCACGGCCACCGGCCCGCACTTCATGCCCGGCGGGGTGCTGCGCGTCGACGCCGACCTGATCTCCACCCCCGCCCAGACCCCGCCGACCTCGCACCCACCCCGGTAGCCGGCCCGGTGCACGACTTCTGGATGTTCGAGGGCCTGATGAGCGGTGGAAACGGGACGCTGCACGTCACCTCCATCCACTGCGACGACACGATCGCCCGCTCTCTGTGCGCGGGCAGCCTCAACGTCCTCTCCCTCCACGGCTGCAAGCCGGAGCAGGCGGGCCTGGAACCAGGCGCCGCGGACGTCCTCGTAGGCGGCCTCAACCCCACCTTCCGCCAATACCTGATGGAGGAGTTCACCGCGGCCGGCATCCGCGGGGTGACGGCCTCGGGGGAGGAGGAGATCGCGGGCATCGACCCGGACAACATCTGCAACCGCACACTCCTCGGCATGGGCGCCCAGCTGGAGATGACCACGGCCCTGCGCACCGCGATGTTCGCCGCCGGCAAGGACACGGTCGCCGACCGCGCCACCAACCTCCTCCCGTCCTTCTGGACCTTCGCCACCGCGACCCGCAGGGCGATCGACCGGGTGGAGGCGGGGCAGACGGTGCTGTGAGCCAGCCGTGCTGAGCGTGAGTTGATAGGATCACCAGTGCAAATAGGGGAGTTGACGGACTGACGCGACGGGGGTCGGCGTGGGAGACCGTACGGGCCATCAGGGCAGCCCAAGAGATCTGCGAGCCTCCCACGAGGACCTGACGAAGCTGGCTGGCGACCTCGACGACATGCAGGACCACTTGGACCGGCAGGTCAAGCGCATGGACTCGATCGTCGACCGCATCGAGGCGGGCTGGCGGGGCCCGGCGGCGACGGCGTACCGCGAGTTCCACCGGGCCGCAGCCGAGGACGCCGTACGCATTCGCGATGTGATGAAGCATCTGGAGCAGGCCGTGCGGCTGAGCCGCGACGGCTTCACGGAGCAGGAACTGGCCGTGGTCGAGCAGATGCGCCGGATTCGGGTGGACGTCGGCAGCGAGGTCGACCGGCTCTCCACGCCGAACCCGGACGCCGCGTCGGCGACCACACCCGCGCGCCCGAGTAGCGGCCTCGACGCCCTCTGACCTCCCACAGGCCACGAAGCACTTTTCATGTACCGGGGGAAACATGCAGCCTGGAGATGCCGCCGACGACCACATAGCCGTCTCCTTCACCACCCTTCACGACCTCGCCGTCGAACTGGAGGACATCCTCAAGAAGCTCAACGGCAAACTGGACGACCTCTACGACCGGGCCGTCCCAGTCGTCCTCTCCTGGGAAGGCGAGGCCCGCGAGGTCTTCGTGGAGAAGCTCGACGAGTGGGACCGCTCGGCGCAGGACCTGCAGGCGGCCCATAAGTGGCTGCACGAGTACGTGACCACCGGCCACGCCAACTATGCGGCGGCGCACCGGGCGGTGCTGCGGGGCTGGGGAGGTGCCTGATGGCAACGCCCTCACCCTCGCCCTCGGCCACGCCCCCGGCCACCACCGGCAACGGCTCGCTGCCCGCCCCGTCGTCCGGCTCGGGTGCGACCCCTGCCCCCTCTCCCGGCTCTCTCAAGGACCCCCAGGGCAAGGACATTTCGCAGCAGGACACAGGCTCGGCACGGCGCCAACGCTCCGACGAACTGGCGGCGATGAAGCCCGCCGCCCCGGGAAACGCCGTCGGCTTCGACATCCAGCCGAAGCACGTGTACTACGCGTCGTACGTACTGCGGAACGCCCAGTACGACTTCGCGGACCGGGCGAAGAGTCTCGTCGACACTCTGGACGGGTACGCGCACGCGGCGGGCTGTGGGACCGGCCCTGAGGCCTTCGCGAAGGCGTACGCCGAAGTCGCCGATCTCTTCTTGCGAGTGTGGAGCAGAGCGACGGAGGGTGTCGGCGGCGCTGCGGTGGGCCTCACGGTGACGGCGAACAACTACGCGCAGGCGGAGCACGCGACCAATCCGCTGAGCCCGGCTGTGGTGAGGAAAAACCTCCCGGACGTCCTGAAGAAGGCCGGTGCGGGCGGACCCGTGGCCGAACTCGGCTGGGGCAACGCCCCTGCGGAGGCGGGCTGGGGCAACGAGATCATCGACGACGTCGCCGGGGGCCTGAGCCGGGTCGGCGACTATGTCCTGCGCCCGATCCTGGAGTACGCGCTGCGGCACGGGAAGGTCGCCGACATCACGCCGGGTGGCGACGACGTCGACCTTCCCAAGATCGCGCTGGCGTGGCGGACGGCGGCCAAGGACGCCAAGACGTCCGCGGACACCTTCGACGACGCCATCGCGTATCTCACCAACCCCGCGCCGGGCCACGACGAGTGGCAGAGTGCGATGAAGCAGTTCTGTTCTGCGATCTGGGGGAGTACGGCCTGGGGCAGAGCGAGTCACAACGGCCGTTACCAGTGGAACCAGAAAGACGGCCAGCGCCCCGCCTTGGATGTCCTCCAGGACACCGCACGCGACGTCGCGACGGCGTGCGACGCGCTGAGTGCGGAAGTGACGAAGATCAGGTCCACGATCACCGATGTCTACAAGCACGCGGCCGAGAAGACCTTCGTCGCGAAGAGCATCGAGGCCGCCCTGGAACTGGCCCTCAAGCTTCCTGAGCTGGCCCTGGAGTTCGTCTCGAACATCGACACGGGTCGCCTCAATCATGCCGTCGACACGTACAACCGCGAAATCCATACCCTTGCCGGCAACTTGACCGAACTCAAGCATGCGCTGGAAGAGGCGGAGCGCAGCGTTCCCACATATTCCGCGGAAGAAGCACGCGCCGAGGCCTTCGGTGTGAGGGCGCTCGACGAATTCAAGAAAGAGCACCCGTGGACCAATCCGGACGACACCAAGAACGGCGTCTACAGGATTGACCTGGCCAGTAGTGAATGGTTGAACGACGGCCACACCCTGGACAAGCATGTCGGAAAGACGTCTGAGCAACTCGCCCAACGCCTGCGTGATCAGGGTGATCCGGCCACCGACGCATGGCCGCACGGTAAGCCCAAGGTCGGTGCGGCCTCCAGCTTCGACACCCTGGAGAGCGCGCAGCGGTACACGCAGTACAACATCGACCAGTACTCCGGCGACATCAAGGCATGGCTCGACGGGCCGCCACCGCCCCAGGACGGGGAAGTGAAGAAGCTGGTCGGCCCGGGACCCGACGGAGAAGTCACGGGTACGAGCGTCACGAAGCAACCGTACGACCCGAACGATCCGACGACCGGCTTCAAGCAGGGTGGTATGAACGCCAAGCCCCTGGAGGTGAAGAACATCGATACCCGCCTGAAGTACGACTCCAGCCTCGATCCCCCCTTCGTCGTCATGACTTCCATGCCGGCACGCTGACCAATTCCGTCGGGAAGAATGAGATCTGGAACGAGAATGGAAACGGTGAACCGAACTGCATGGGAGGAAGCCTCCCTGCGCCTGCTCGACGACGTCTACGCGTTCGCGGCGACCGGCCCGAGGGCCCACTCCGACTGGCGGGACGATGTGCTGGCCGTGATGAACCACGAAGTGGACGACCCGCGCGGCTGGAACGTCCTCGACTGGGAGACGGACAAGGAGGAGCGGGCGACGGCCGGTCCGTCCTTCCCCTTCCGCCCGCCCTCCCGCGAGTTCCTGGAAGAGCGGCTGTTCCCCGTCACGCCGGCGACGGCCGAGCGCCTGCTGGTGACGATGACCTACGACTGGGGCCCGGTCCCCCAGGACGAGGAGGCGGCAGCGGACGCGTACGCCGATGCCCGGACCTTGTTGAGCCGGTACGGGGAGCAGATCTCCTGCTACAGCAACATCACCCGTGCCCGCGCGACTCCGTCGCCCGATCTCACCGACGGAGTCGACGGCTGGGTGTCTCTCACTCAGTACGACGGCGACTTCGGATTCGTCGTCGTCTCGCCGGAAGAGGTCGGTGTCTTCTGGTCGTTTTACCCCATCTGACGGAGCCCAGCACTGTGCGTACCCGAAGTTCCACCTACCCCGACCGCGAAACCGCCCAATGGGCCACCCAGCAGGTCGTCACCGCGAATGAGCAGCTGATCCACCGCTGGCTCGCCCAGGCCACCCGCCCCCGCCTGACGATCGAGGCGTCGTGGCCCACGCGCACCGAGCCGGTCGGCCGGGTCCTGCTCCAGGCGATGATGCTGGCGGGCCGCGAGCCCGTGGACGTACGCGCGGCCCGCGTGGTGCTCAAGCGTGACGCGACCCGCCCCCATGGTTTCGTGGTCCAGGCCACCTTCCCCGTCTATCTGTAGAACCCCGTAGAGACCAGTAGAGGCTGATCACCGTGCCCCTGAGCCCCCTCGAACACGACCGCCGCTACGGCGAACTGGACCAGGTGATCCGCGCCTACGCCGGGCAGCCGGCCGACGACACCCCGGACGAGCCCAGCCAGGCCCTGACCGCCTACCTCCGCCACACCTGGCACACCCGTCCCTGGGCACTGGCCACGGCGGAGACCCAGCTGCGGGAGTACGCCCGCAACCCGCCCGGCCGACTCCGCCTGCGCCTCGGCGAGTTCTACGCGATCCCGGACGTCGGGCTACCCGAGTCGGACATCGAGCAGTGGCTGACCTGCCTCGCCGACCACATCAAGCACAGCGTCGAGACCGGCGAGGCCCCGCCCCCGGCCACCCCCACCACCCACTGGGAATGGCACGCCCGCTTCCCCGAACTCGCACAGTTCCTCGGCGGCTGGTTCTCGCAGGACATGCCGGACGAGTTCGACGACCACGATGCCGCCGTCGACGACTACGAGGCCGCTACCCACCCCCAGCTTGTCGCCCGCCTGGTCGGCGAACTGCGCGAACTCCTCACCCTGGACCTGGACGAGCCCGACTACGCCCTGGCCGTCGCCGAACTGGGCATGGAGGTCGACCCGCCGGCTCCCTACGCCCCCAGCGGCTGGCTCACCCTCGTCTCCCGACGACTCGAGTAGCCGCCGCGCGGACTACGGGCCGGACGTCGGTCAGCGAGGCGCTCGGGCCGTTCACTGCCCCACGTACACCGCGAACGCCGCCCAGGCAGCCGGGGCGACCACGACCACGGGCCCGTCCAGGTCCTTGTCCTTTGAGTCACGGACGGCGACGGTGCCGGGTATGTTGCGGGCGACTTCGACGCACTCGCCGTTGCCGCTGCTGTGGCTGGACTTGGCGAACTCGAACTGCGGCACGGCTCACAACTCCTTGCGGATACGTTCGATCAGGGCGGTGGAATCGCGAAGAGCGAGTCCGCTCCGGGCGATCCGCTCGAATGTGGTGTTGTGGCGCGCGGCGTCGGCCTCGCTCTCCAGCCACAGGGTAGACGAGGTGGTGTCCATGTAGACCACGTCCATCGCGCCGGGTTCGGCGAACGAGACGATGCTGAAGGCGCTGGTCATCCCGGGATGGGAACCGGCGAGGAAGGGAAGCACCTGAAGCCTGACATTGGGCAGACGGGACGCTTCCGCCAGGTGTGCCAGTTGTACGCGCATGACCTCGCGGCCGCCGACAAGTTGACGCAGTGCGCCCTCGCCCACGACAGCCCACAGGCTGAGAGGGGTCGTGTCCGTCAAGCGTGCCTGCCGCGCGATCTTCGCCTCGACGAAACGCTCGATGTCGGCGGGGTCATCCCAGTCGGCGTTGCCGATCGCGAGAGCCCGGGCGTAGTCCGGAGTCTGCAAGAGGCCGGGGACGAAGGCTCCTTGCCAGGTACGGATTCCGGTCGAGATGTCCTCGAGGGCCACGTACTCAACCAGAGAGCGAAGTTCGGGGTACTGGTTCCACCACCCCTTGGCCTTACGGCGCCCCCGGTCGGTCTTGGCGAGGTTCAGCAGCCGTTCCACGACCTTCGGGTCGGTCACGCCGTACAGGTCGCACAGGATCTGGATGTCGGGATCGCGGAAGGGTACCCAGCCGCGCTCCATCTTGGCGACCTTGGCCGCAGTTGCCGACAGCGCCTCCGCGGCTTGTGGCTGAGTCAGGCCGGCTGTGTCGCGCAGCGTCAGCAGCTCACCGCCCAACTTACGGGCGAGGACGGTGGATACGCGGTTGCCGCGCGTGAACGGGACTGCGGTCACGTCGGATTACCTCCCGGGTCGCGGCCAGTGTGCAGGTCGCCGAGCAGGGTCGCAAAGGCAGGGGACATATTTCCCTGAGACTTCTTGCCCGCCATGCCGCCACTCCGCTACTGTCAGTTTTCGAGCGACTACCCAACGACGCCAGTTGGCGGAAGTGCACCGTGCTGCCCAAACCGGCCCCGCGCGGCATGGCCACCCCACCCGGCGCCCGCCCTCGCGCAAGGAGACGCACCCCGTGACCAACTCCTGCCCTCCCCCTCGCTTCCCCAAGGGCGACGACCGCTACGACTCCGTGGACTACACCCCCTACCCGAGCAACATCCCCCGCGCCCGCAGACGCGTCGCCCGACTCGCCGTCGACTGGGGTCACCCCGACGTCGCCGGCGACGCGGCGCTGCTGGCGAGCGAGTTGTGCACGAACGCCCTGCTCCACGGGTGCTTACGGGACCGCCTGTTCCGCGTCGAGACGTCGCTGACCGGCAACGCACTGCGCGTCGCCGTGACCGACCCGAGGGGTGAGCGGCTTCCGTATCCCCCCACGCCCGTCGCGGATGACCAGTTCGGCCGAGGCCTCCTCATCGTCCGCACGCTCGCGAACCGCTGGGCCGTGGAGAAGCTCACCGTCGGCAAGACCGTCTGGGCGGAGCTGGAAACGCGCGGGGGTCTCGATGCCTGACCTGCTGAGCCGTCGTCGGCAAGACCACCCCGCAGCGGCTGTGTGACGGCGTCGACAGGGCCACGCACACAGGCCATGCATACAGGCCACGCACACAGGGCCACACAGGAAACGGCGAAGACACCGTCGCCATCAAGATCCTCATGGTCGGCAGCACGGCTCTCTGACGCCGTCGACCGATCAGGCGCCCCAAGTCATCCTCGCGCCCCTACGGCGCGGACCCCGGCGGCCCCTCGGGCCCGGGTCGACAGGGAGTGGTGTTCAGGCATCCGTGCGCATGATCTTGGTCAGGTCTGTGGGACCGTAGGGCACGGGAATGGGTTCGGACACCCCGAGCGTTCCCTTATGGGAGTGCGCCGGCAGCCCCGGCGGACTGGATCGAGAGAGGGGCGGCGGCCCGCATCAAGGGCCCGCGTCACCCCGTGGTCACGGGCCGTCACCGCAGTCGGCCATCGTGGCGGACGTGGCAGTCGGCCATCGTCCCGGACGCGACAGTCGGCCTTCGGCCGGGATGCGCTCCGGGCAGGGCGCGCATACCGTCTGGCTCAAGATCCCATCGTCCGGAAAGGCGGGCGAGCATACCCATCCCACCGGAAACCTATGCGGCGCGTGGCCAAGTTTCTTCCCCTAACGGGCTGAAGTTTTGTTGATCGTGGGTCAGTTGGCCGCCCCGCCGCCCTACCCTTCAAAGGGTGAACCAATTGATGTCCCGAGAGTACGAGGCCGATGTCCCCGGGGGAGCAGCGCTCCCCGGCACCCTGCCCGACGCCCTGCGTGCCGAGCTGATCGCGTTCCGACGCGACATGCACATGCACCCGGAGCTCGGCAACCAGGAGTTCCGCACCACCGCGGCACTCAAGGCGCGCCTGGAGCAGGCGGGCCTCAGGCCCCGCGTGCTCGACATCGGGACCGGGCTCATCTGTGACATCGGGATCGACGGCGATGAAGGTGCGGGGGAGGGTGCAGGGGACGGGGAACGAGCCCGCGTACGGGCCCGCGCACGGGTCGGTCCGGTCGACGGCGGACGCGGCATGCTCGCCCTGCGCGCCGACATCGACGCGCTGCCCATCCCGGACACGAAGAGCGACTGCGCGTACCGCTCGACCGTGCCCGACCGCGCGCACGCCTGCGGCCACGACGTGCACACGACCGTCGTCCTCGGCGCCGGGCTCGTCCTCGCCGAGCTGCATCGCCAGGGGCTCCTGCCGCATCCCGTACGGCTGATCTTCCAGCCCGCCGAAGAGGTCCTGCCCGGGGGTGCGCCCGACGCCATCGAGTCGGGAGTGCTGGACGGCGTGGGGCGGATCATCGGCGTGCACTGCGACCCGAAGGTCGACGCCGGGCGGATCGGACTGCGCCACGGTCCCATCACCTCCGCCTGCGACCGGCTGGAAGTCTCACTCGACGGCGCCGGCGGTCACACCGCGCGCCCCCACCTCACCACCGACCTCGTCACCGCCGCCGCGCGCGTCGTCACCGACGTGCCGTCCCTCGTCGCCCGGCGCGTGGACGCCCGCAGCGGGCTCGCGGTGACCTGGGGACGGATCGAGTCCGGGCACGCCTGCAACGTCATCCCGCAGCACGCCGAGCTCTCCGGGACCGTACGCTGCCTCGACCTCGAGGCCTGGCGGCAGGCGCCCGACCTGCTGCACGCGGCCATCGACGAGATCGCCAACCTGTACCGGGCCAAGTCCGAGATCAACTACATCCGGGGCGTCCCGCCGGTCGTCAACGACCCGGCGGTCACGGAGCTCCTCCACGACGCCATGACCTCGCGGCGCGGTCCGCACTCCGTCGAGGACACCGAGCAGAGTCTCGGCGGCGAGGACTTCTCCTGGTACCTGGAGCACGTGCCCGGCGCCATGGCCCGCCTCGGCGTCCGTACGCCGGGCGAGCGCACCACTCGTGACCTGCACCGCGGCGACTTCGACGTGGACGAGTCGGCCATCACGGCCGGAGTCGAGCTCTTCACCGCGGCGGCCCTGCTGGACGCGATCCGCTAGGGCCTGCTGGGCCCGTAGGCCCTGTACGACCTGTAGGGCCCAGGGCCTGTCCGGCGTGATCCGCCGGACAGGCCCTGGACGCGGTCCCACGAACGCGAGAGGCTCACTCGGAGACGGCGCACACATGACGTGGGGGTACCGGTCCGCCGGTCCGCCCGATGCCCCGGTCGGCACCCCTTTGTCCGCTTGCGTGACCCCGTCGTAACGGGTGGCGCGCAAACGTAACCCGGTGGCGGCACGGTTCGATAACGGCCAGGAGAAACACCGTTCCCCTCCCCTTCTACGCGCGTTACTGTGCGCCGAAATCGCTGCGTCGGCGGCGTGTTGGGGAAGCGGACCGGCGACGGCCGTGGGGATGAAGGGTGCTTGCTGTGCGTCTGATGTCTCGGAGGACCAGGTTCTCCCAAGCAGCGGTGGCCGTCTCGGTCATCGCCCTCGCGGCGGTCGGTTGTGGCAAGTCGAGCACCGACACGAGCAGCGACTCCAAGAAGAGCTCGTCGGGCTACACCGGGAAGGGCATCGGTCTCGCGTACGACATCGGCGGCAAGGGTGACCAGTCCTTCAACGACGCCGCGTTCGCCGGTTTCCAGAAGGCCGAGACCGAGTTCAAGATCGGCGGCCGGGACATCGAGCCGCAGGACGGCGAGTCCGACGCCGACAAGGTGCAGCGCCTGGAGCAGCTCGCCAAGTCCGGCTACAACCCGGTGATCGGCGTCGGCTTCGTGTACGCGCCGGCCGTCAAGGAGGTCGCGGCGAAGTACCCGAAGGTGACCTTCGGCATCATCGACGACGAGCAGGACAAGGCGGCGAACATAGCCGACCTGGTCTTCCACGAGGAGCAGTCGTCCTACCTCGCGGGTGTCGCGGCGGCGAAGGCCACCAAGAAGAACCACATCGGCTTCATCGGTGGCGTGGACATTCCGCTCATCCACAAGTTCGAGGCGGGCTTCGACCAGGGCGCGAAGTCGGTCAACCCGAGCATCAAGATCGAGTCGCAGTACCTGACCCAGACGCCCCAGGAGGGTGGCTTCGCCAGCCCCGACAAGGGCAAGGACGCGGCGGCCGGCCAGATCGAGAAGGGCGCCGACGTGCTCTACCACGCGGCCGGCCTGTCCGGTCAGGGCGTGATCTCCGAGGCCGCCTCCAAGAAGGTGTGGGCCATCGGCGTCGACTCCGACCAGTACGCGCAGAGCTCCCTGGCCAAGTACAAGGACTGGATCCTCGGCTCGGCCCTGAAGAACGTCGGCGGCGCGGTGTACGACCTGGCCAAGTCCGTCGTCGACGGCAAGCCGCTGAGCGGTGTCGTGCGCGGTGACCTGAAGTCGGGCGGCGTCGGCTTCGCCGACTCCAACCCGAAGTACAAGGCCATGAAGGACGTCGTCGCTGCGGTCGACAAGGCCAAGCAGGACATCATCGACGGCAAGGTCACGGTCAAGACGACCCAGTGAGTCGTGCCTGTCGCGACTGATCACCGGTGAGGGAGCCCCCCGGCCCGTTGTACGGGCCGGGGGGCTCCCTCATGCATGCGGTCATGCGGGGTCGTCGGTGAACACCTCGACGCCGGAACACGGTGCCCGACAGAACAACGCCGATACCCGGTGGGAGTCCGCCGAAAAGATCAAAACTGGGCAGAATCTCGCAAAGTACCATGGTCTGGTGCATGGCATCGCATACGTCGACGTCGGGTCCGGGGCCGGGTGGCTTTGCCGAGTGGAAGCCCCAGGTGCGCCTTCGGTGTTCGGCGATTGTTCCCCGAGGGTTCAAAACGGTCGGATAACACTCTGGCGACGTGGGTTCTCTGCTATGTCTACGCGCGTTACGCTGCGGCGGAATCAGCGCCTGGTTTGGGCGCCTGCACAAAGGAGTCACGTTCATGCGCCGGGTGTCCCGAATCGCGGTTGCGGGCGTTGCGACCGCATCCCTCGCCGTTGCTCTCTCCGCCTGTGGCGGCTCGTCCACCGAAGCCTCGAGTGGCGGCTCGGCCAAGACCAAGGGCATAGGCCTTGCGTACGACATCGGCGGCAAGGGTGACCAGTCCTTCAACGACGCCGCGTTCGCCGGTTTCCAGAAGGCCGAGAAAGACCTCAAGATCGGCGGCCGGGACATCGAGCCGCAGGACGGCGAGTCCGACGCCGACAAGGTGCAGCGCCTGGAGCAGCTCGCCAAGTCCGGCTACAACCCGGTGATCGGCGTCGGCTTCGTGTACGCGCCGGCCGTCAAGGAGGTCGCGGCGAAGTACCCGAAGATCACCTTCGGCATCATCGACGACGAGCAGGACAAGGCCGCGAACGTCGCCGACATGGTCTTCCACGAGGAGCAGGCCTCCTACCTCGCCGGTGTCGCGGCGGCGAAGGCCACCAAGAAGGACCACATCGGCTTCGTCGGTGGCGTGGACATCCCGCTGATCCACAAGTTCGAGGCCGGGTACGTCCAGGGCGCCCAGTCGGTCAACCCGAAGATCAAGATCGAGAAGCAGTACCTGACCCAGACGCCCCAGGAGGGCGGCTTCTCCAGCCCCGACAAGGGCAAGGACGCGGCCGAGGGTCAGATCGAGGCGGGCGCGGACGTGATCTACGCCGCCGCGGGTCTGTCGGGTCAGGGCGTCATCCAGTCCGCCGCCTCGCACAAGGTGTGGGCCATCGGCGTCGACTCCGACCAGTACAAGCAGGACGCGCTGGCCAAGTACAAGGACTACATCCTGACTTCGGCCACCAAGGACGTCGCCGGGGCGGTCTACAACCTCGCGAAGTCCGTGGCGGACGGCAAGCCCGAGACCGGCGTCGTCCGCGCCAGCCTCGCCACCGGCGGTGTCGGCCTCGCCGACTCGAACCCGGCGTTCAAGAACAACGCCGACCTGCAGGCCGCGCTGAAGAAGGCCGAGGCGGGTATCAAGGACGGCTCGATCACGGTCAAGACCTCCTGACCCGAGCCCTGATCCCGGCCCAGGTCACGACGTCATCACCAGACGTCGAAACCATGGCCATGGCAACGCTGTAATGGCAGCGTTACGGCCACGGAACGGGGCGTGGGGAGGATGACCTTCCCGTGCCCCGTTCGCGCGGCAGAATGCTCGGATCGGATCGGACCGAAAGCAGTCCGAAAAGAACCCGGTCCGTCCGAGTGCAATTCAAAGCAGGGGCGCTACGCGCGTAGATAGGCCCCTTTTCCAAGGAGAGTGCGCCATCGACGCGTCCAGCAGCCCTCCGCTCACCGCGCAGTCGACCGCGGTCGAGCTGGCGGGGATCACCAAGCGTTTCCCCGGTGTGGTGGCCAACCATGACATCCACCTGACGGTCCGCAAGGGCACGGTCCACGCCCTGGTCGGCGAGAACGGTGCCGGCAAGTCGACGCTGATGAAGATCCTCTACGGCATGCAGAAGCCGGACGAGGGCACGATCACCGTCGACGGTGAGCAGGTCACCTTCCACAACCCCGCCGACGCCATCGTGCGCGGCATCGGCATGGTCCACCAGCACTTCATGCTCGCCGACAACCTCACCGTCCTGGAGAACGTGGTCCTGGGCAGCGAGAAGCTGTACGGCATCGGCGGGGGCGCCCGTAAGAAGATCAAGGAGATCTCCGACCGGTACGGGCTGAACGTCCGCCCGGACGTCCTGGTCGAGGGCCTCGGTGTCGCCGAGCGCCAGCGCGTGGAGATTCTCAAGGTCCTCTACCGCGGCGCCCGCACCCTGATCCTGGACGAGCCCACCGCCGTACTGGTGCCGCAGGAGGTGGACGCACTCTTCGACAACCTGCGCGAGCTCAAGTCCGAGGGCCTGGCCGTCATCTTCATCTCGCACAAGCTGGGCGAGGTCCTCTCGGTCGCCGACGAGATCACCGTCATCCGGCGCGGTACGACGGTCGGCACGGCCGTCCCCGCCGAGACGACCCCCCGCCAGCTCGCCGAGATGATGGTCGGCAGCGAGCTCCCGACCCCGGAGACCGCCGAGTCCACCGTCACGGACAAGCCGGTCATCCAGGTGACGGGCCTCACGGTCTTCGCCAGCGGTGCCCCCTCCCTCGGCGAGCTCGCCGAGCCGACCGGCGCCGGTCTGCTCACCGAGGACACCGCCGAGACCGCCGCCACAGTGCGGCGCGTCCTCGACGACGTCACCTTCACCATCCACGCGGGTGAGGTGATGGGCATCGCCGGTGTCGAGGGCAACGGCCAGACCGAGCTCATCGACGCGCTGATCGGCCTCAAGCACGCGGACTCCGGAGCCATCAGCTTCCTCGGCGAGGAGATCACGGGGTGGGCCACCCGCAAGCGCCGTGAGAAGGGCATCGGGTACATCCCCGAGGACCGCCACCGTCACGGCCTGCTGCTGGAGGCCCCGCTCTGGGAGAACCGCATCCTCGGCCATGTCACCGAGGCCCCGAACGCGAAGGGCTTCTGGCTCGACATCAAGGGCGCCCAGGAGGACACCAAGCGGATCGTCAAGGAGTACGACGTCCGCACCCCCGGCATCGACGTCACCGCCGCCTCGCTCTCCGGCGGCAACCAGCAGAAGCTGATCGTCGGCCGCGAGATGAGCCACAAGCCGCGCTTCCTGATCGCCGCCCACCCCACCCGCGGTGTGGACGTCGGCGCGCAGGCCGCGATCTGGGACCAGATCCGCGAGGCCCGCCGTGAGGGCCTGGCCGTGCTGCTGATCTCGGCCGACCTGGACGAGCTGATCGGCCTGTCGGACACCCTGCGGGTGATCTACAACGGCAGGCTCGTGGCGGACGCCGACCCGGCGACCGTCACCCCGGAGGAACTCGGCTCGGCCATGACCGGCGCCGCCTCCGGACACCTGGAGCACGTAGCGGAAAGCGCCGCCCCGGAGGACGAGGCCCGATGAAGAAGTTCGACAAGGAGCGCGTGCTCCTCGCGGTGGCCGGCCCGGTCATCGCGCTCGTCGCGGCGATCGCGCTGACCTCGGTCGTGCTGCTCGCCTCGGGCAAGAGCCCGTTCGAGCCGTACTCCCTGATGCTCCAGCAGGCGACGTACTCCGACACCCAGGTCCTGATCATCAACCAGGCGTCGCTCTACTACATCGCGGCACTCGGTGTGGCCATCGGCTTCCGCATGAACCTGTTCAACATCGGCGTCGACGGCCAGTACCGCCTCGGCGCGATGATGACCGCGGTGGTCGGCGCGCATCTCGCGCTGCCGTCCTTCCTGCAGATCCCGGTGCTGATGCTCGTCGCGGTGCTCACCGGCGCCTTCTGGGCCGGTATCGCGGGCGTCCTGAAGGTCACCCGCGGTGTGAGCGAGGTCGTCGCGACGATCATGCTCAACGCGATCGCCACCAGCCTCATCGGCTACCTCACCGCGGAGAACATCTGGGGTGTGCAGGTCGGCAACAACAACACGACCGGCATCATGAAGAAGTCCGGCTGGTTCCCCGGCATCAACCTCGGCGCGGACGTCGGCGAGATCTACGGCATGGTCTTCATCGCGGTCCTCATGGGCGTTCTGTACTGGCTCGTCCTCAACCGCACCCGCTTCGGCTTCGACCTGCGCGCCACCGGTGCCTCCGAGACCGCCGCAGCGGCCTCCGGCGTCGACGCCAAGAAGATGGTGCTCACCGCGATGCTGATCTCCGGCGCGATCGCGGGCTTCTCCGGTCTGCCGCTGCTGCTGGGTGACGCCCACACCTACAGCCTGAGCTTCCCGGCCGGCCTCG
Organism: Streptomyces sp. NPDC007095; assembly: GCF_040634475.1. Lineage (NCBI taxonomy): Bacteria > Bacillati > Actinomycetota > Actinomycetes > Kitasatosporales > Streptomycetaceae > Streptomyces > Streptomyces sp. NPDC007095. The sequence continues at coordinate 33,256 of NZ_JBEYFS010000054.1, read as the reverse complement.
GCTTCACCGCCATCGGCATCGCGCTGCTCGGCCGCAACAACCCGGGCGGCATCGCGCTCGCCGCACTCCTGTGGGCCTTCCTCGACAAGGCGTCCCCCGCTCTCGACTACGCGACCCCGGTGGCGTACGAGAAGGAGATCGCCACGATCATGCAGGGCCTGATCGTCTTCGCGGTCGTCATCTCGTACGAGGCCGTACGTGTCTGGGGCCTGCGCCGCCAGCAGAAGCGGGTCGGTGAGGAACTGGCCGCGGCCGCCGCCAACAACAACTCCCCGAAGGAGGTGGCTGCCCGATGAGCACCGCGACCGTCGCCAAGCCGCAGGCGCAGCAGCCCGGCAAGGGCAGCCGCCGATTCTCGCTCCCCGTGCTCCTGCTGATCATCGCGGGTGTACTCGTCCTGACCTCGGTCGTCCGCCTGATCACCGGCGCGGACGGCATCACCTCGACCGGACAGATGTCCACGGCGCTGCGCCTCGCGGTGCCGATCGGCCTCGCGGGCCTCGGCGGCCTGTGGTCCGAGCGCGCGGGCGTCGTCAACATCGGCCTCGAAGGCATGATGATCCTCGGCACCTGGTTCGGTGCCTGGGCCGGCTACCAGTGGGGGCCGTGGACCGGTGTCGCCTTCGGCATCATCGGCGGCTGCCTCGGCGGCATCCTGCACGCCATCGCCACGGTGACCTTCAACGTCAACCACATCGTCTCCGGTGTGGCCATCAACATCCTGGCGCTCGGCACCACCCGCTACCTCTCCAAGTTCACCTTCGAGAACGCGCCGCAGGGCTCCTCCAAGCAGTCCCCGCCGATCGACTCGCTCGGCACCTTCGACATCCCAGGGCTGTCCAGCTGGCTGACCACGCTCAACGGCAAGCACTGGTTCCTGATCTCGGACATCGCAGGTCTGCTCGGCGGACTGGTCACCGACCTGTCGCCGCTCACCGTCGTCGCGGTGGCGCTCGTCCCCGCCACCTGGTGGGTGCTGTGGCGCACGGCCTTCGGCCTGCGCCTGCGCTCCTGCGGTGAGAACCCGGTGGCCGCCGAATCCCTCGGCGTCAACGTCTACAAGTACAAGTACATCGCCGTGATCATCTCGGGCGGCTTCGCCGGCCTCGGCGGTGCCTTCCTGTCGATCGTCGCGTCCAACGTGTACCTGGACGGCCAGACGGCCGGCCGCGGATACATCGGTCTCGCCGCGATGATCTTCGGCAACTGGATGCCGGGCGGCCTCGCCCTCGGTGCGGGCCTGTTCGGCTACACCGACAGCCTCAACCTGCGCGGCGGCGGCACCAACGTGCACGCGCTGATCCTGCTCCTCGCGATCCTGCTGGTCTTCGCCGTGGCCTATCTGGCATGGAAGAAGCGGGTCGTGCCCGCGGTCATCACGGCCGTGGTCTCGGCGCTGATGTTCGTCTGGTATCTCGCCACCGACGAGGTCCCGCAGCAGTTCGTGAGCGCCACGCCGTACGTCGTGACCCTGCTCGTGCTCTCGCTGTCCGCGCAGCACCTGCGGATGCCCAAGGCGGACGGCATGCCGTACCGGAGAGGACAGGGCAAGTGACGTCCGTCGGTGCCGGGTCCACGGCCGTCGACTGGGAGGCCCTGCGGGAGCTCGCGAGGGACGCCATGTCCCGGGCCTACGCCCCCTACTCGGGCTTCCCGGTCGGCGTCGCGGCCCTCGTCGACGACGGCCGGACCGTCACCGGCTGCAACGTCGAGAACGCCTCGTACGGGCTCGGACTGTGCGCCGAGTGCGGTCTGGTCTCCCAGCTGCTGAACACCGGGGGCGGTCGGCTGACGCACTTCACCTGCGTCGACGGACAGGGCGAGATCCTCGTCCCGTGCGGACGCTGCCGCCAGCTGCTGTACGAGTTCGGCGGGGCCGATCTGCTCCTGGAGACCCCGGCCGGAATCCTGCCGCTCTCCGAGATGCTGCCGCAGGCCTTCGGGCCGGAGAATCTCACCAAGTAACGCCTGCGCGGCCCCTCCCGACAACCGGACGATGAACGACCGGTCGGGAGGGGCCGTGGATTTTCGGAAGTCTTCGGAAGGAAAGCCATGGCCATGGACGCCGTCTCCGTCATCCGCACCAAGCGGGACCGCGCCGAGCTCAGCGACGCGCAGATCGACTGGGTCATCGACGCGTACACCCGCGGCGAGGTCGCCGACTACCAGATGGCCGCCCTCAACATGGCGATCCTGCTCAACGGCATGAACCGCCGTGAGATCGCCCGCTGGACCGCCGCGATGATCGCCTCCGGCGAGCGCATGGAGTTCTCCTCCCTCTCCCGCCCGACCGCCGACAAGCACTCCACGGGCGGCGTCGGCGACAAGATCACCCTCCCGCTGGCGCCACTGGTCGCCGCGTGCGGCGCGGCGGTCCCGCAGCTGTCCGGACGCGGCCTCGGTCACACCGGCGGCACGCTGGACAAGCTGGAGTCGATCCCCGGCTGGCGCGCCCTGCTGTCGAACGAGGAGATGCTGAACGTCCTCGACACGACCGGTGCGGTCATCTGCGCCGCGGGCGACGGCCTGGCCCCGGCGGACAAGAAGCTCTACGCGCTCCGTGACGTCACGGGCACGGTGGAGGCGATCCCCCTCATCGCCTCTTCCATCATGTCGAAGAAGATCGCGGAGGGTACGGGCTCGCTGGTCCTGGACGTGAAGGTCGGCACCGGCGCCTTCATGAAGACCATCGAGGACGCCCGCGAACTCGCCTCCACGATGGTCGGGTTGGGCACCGACCACGGAGTGAGGACGGTCGCGCTCCTCACGGACATGTCGACCCCGCTGGGCCTGACGGCGGGCAACGCGCTCGAAGTACGGGAGTCGGTGGAGGTCCTGGCGGGCGGCGGTCCGGCCGACGTCGTCGACCTCACCATCGCCCTGGCGCGCGAGATGCTGGACGCGGCGGGCATCAAGGACGCCGACCCGACGAAGGCCCTCGCGGACGGTTCGGCGATGGACGTGTGGCGCCGCATGATCGCCGCGCAGGGCGGTGACCCGGACGCCGCGCTGCCCACCTCCCGCGAGCAGCACGTGGTGACGGCCCCGTCCTCCGGCGTCCTGACCCGCCTGGACGCCTACGACATCGGCATCGCCGCCTGGCGCCTGGGCGCGGGGCGCGCCCGCAAGGAGGACCCGGTGCAGGCCGCCGCGGGCGTCGAACTGCACGCAAAGCCCGGCGACACCGTCACCGCGGGCCAGCCCCTGCTGACCCTGCACACCGACACCCCCGAGCGCTTCGAGTACGCCCTGGAGTCGGTCGAGGGTTCCTACGACATCGCGGCCGCGGGCACGGACTTCAAGGCCACCCCGGTCGTGCTGGAACGTATCGCCTGACCTGCGCTTTCCTCGTACGGGTGAACGGGATCGGTGGACGTCCACCGATCCCGTTCGGCATGCTGGACTCGGTGACGCACCGATTGGAGACCGCCGTGAGCGCACTCACCGTCGACCACGACCCCGAGCAGAACTGGGACGACCTCGTCCGGTTCTGGGAGGAGATGGAGTGGCCGGAGGGCAGCAAGGTGGAGATCATCGAGGGGATCGTCACCGTGTCACCCGCTCCCGCATACCACCACAACGTGATCGCAGCGCGAATCCACCGCCGCCTGCTCTCCGTCATTCCCGAAGACTGGGAGGTCTTCCAAACCCTGGCGGTCGCCGTGCCCTCCCGGCTGGGCATGTTGATCCCCGACCTGGTCGTAGCGCCTGTGGTGGAGGGGGAAGGCCTGAGCAGTCACATCCCTGCAGGCATGGCGGAACTCGTCGTCGAAGTCACCTCGAAGTCCAACGCCGCGCATGACCGCGTCAGCAAGCCCGCCGCCTACGCCGCCGGAGGCATCCCCCTCTACCTGCTTGTCGACCGATGGGCGACCGGCGGCCCGACGGTGACGCTGTACGGCGAACCCACAGGCGACGTCTACCGCGTCCTGCGCGCCGGAAAGTTCGGCGACGCGATCACGCTGCCCGAGCCCTTCGGTCTCACCCTCGACACCAGCGTGTTCCCCGTCGACTGACGTACCCGAGGGTCGGCGCCCGGTTTTTGTGCGCCGACCCCCTGTGCGCCGACCCCTGTCGAACGCTGGTTGGCCCGCCGTCAGCCGAGCACCGCCGCGATCACCACCAGCACCGGCACCGACAGGATCGTCGACAGCAGGATCGACTCCCGGGCCAGCGTCTCGCCGACCCGGTAGCGCGAGGCGTAGGTGAAGAGGTTCTGGGCGGCCGGCAGTGCCGAGGTGACCACGACGTCGAGCAGCGGCGCGCCGTGCAGCCCGAACAGGCCCACGGCCAGGGCCCCGGCGGCCAGCGGCTGGCCCACCGACTTCAGGGCGACGGACAGCAGCACCGGGTACCGGTCCGCGCCCCGGCCGGGCAGCGTGCTGCCGCACAGCGAGATGCCGAACGCCAGCAACACCGCGGGCACCGACATGTTGCCGATCAGCGTGAGCGGGTCCATGACCGGGCCCGGCAGCGTCAGACCGGTCGCCGACACCGCGACCCCGGCGAGGGAGCCGACTGCGATGGGATTGCGCAGCGGTGTGATGAGCCGCTGCCACAACGGACCCTTCTCGCCCTTCCCCGACAGGTCGAGGACGGTGAGCGCGATGGGCGTGACCATGATCTGCTGGAAGAGCAGCACGGGTGCGACGAGCGAGGCGTCCCCCAGCACGTACACCGCGATCGGGATACCGAGGTTGCCCGAGTTGACGTAACTGGAGCAGAGCGCGCCGATCGTCGTCCGGCCCACGCCCCAGCCGCGTACGGCCCCGATCGCGACGAAGACACCGGCCGCCGCGGCCGTGCTCATTGCCGTCACCAGGAGCCGGCTGGAGAAGATCACCGACAGGTCGGCCCGGGCGAGCGTGGTGAACAGCAGCGCGGGGGAGGCCACGTGGAAGGCGAGCTTCGTCAGCACCTCCCGCCCGTTCTCCCCGAGATAGCCGCGGCGCCCGATGACGTAACCGACCCCGATGACGACGGCGATGACCGCGAAGCCCGTCAGCACCCCTTGCACGGTGCCTCCTTCGAGCGGAGGAGGCCGTCGGGTATCACGGAAGGCGCTGATTCATGGGGCATACACCCAACCCTCTGGGGCGGGAGGGGTACAGGTCAATGTGATCCTTTGCGGGCGCGCGCCTCGAACGGGTCCGCTCTCCGCGATGAGTTCCGTGCCCCCGGACGGTCTACTGACCGTGGACGCCACGACACCCGCCGTACTCGTGCTGCCCGGCCCCGTCACCCGTGACCAGGTGCCGAGGCTCTGTGACGATGTGCGCGCGCGGCTGGCGGCGACCGGTGCCGGGGTGGTGGTCTGCGATGTCGCGGGCCTTGGTCCACCCGGCCTGGCCACCGTCGACGCCCTGGCCAGGATGCAGCTCGCCGCCCGCCGGGCCGGGGGCCGCATCCGCCTGCGCGCCCCGGCCCCACCCCTTCTCCTGCTTCTCGATCTAGTCGGACTCCGCTTCGAGCTGGAGCGGGAGGCCGAAGAGCGGGAACCAGCGCTTGGTGTCCAGGAAGCAGTGGAACCCGGTGATGCGGCCGTCTGAGATCTCCAGCGCCTGGATCGCCCAGGCACTGAAGCCGCCCTCCTCCGGATCCGGTTTGTAGTGCGCGAATCCCGGCAGACCGTTGACCGCGACCGGCAGCAGGCGCGAACCCGCGCAGGAGGCACCGAGGGTCGTCATGAAACCGGTGATGTCGCCCGTGCCGCGCAGCCACAGGTCGAAGGGCGGCATCGTCATGATCGCGTCCTCGTGGAGCAGCGCGGTCAGGGCCGTCATGTCGTACCCCTCGAACGCCGCGACATAGCGCTCCAGGAGCTTCTGCTGCTCCTCGTCTAGCGGGTCGGAGACGGCGGCCTCGGCGCTGTCGCTCTCCGCGAGGGTCGCGCGGGCCCGCTGCAACGCGCTGTTGACCGAGGCGACCGTCGTCCCGAGCAGTTCGGCGACCTCGGCCGCCTTCCAGGCCAGGACCTCGCGCAGGATGAGCACGGCGCGCTGCTTGGGCGGCAGCTGCTGCAGGGCGGCCATGAAGGCGAGGCGCACCGACTCCTTGGCCACCGCGGCCTCGGCCGGGTCACTGATCGTGGGCAGCACACGCGTGTCGGGCATCGGCTCCAGCCAGACGTTGTCCGGGCGCGGGGTGAGCGCCGCCTGAGCCAGGGGTGAGGGACCACTCAGATCCATCGGACGAGCCCTCCGGTTGCCCGCGTTCAGCATGTCGAGGCAGACGTTGGTGGCGATCCGGTACAGCCAGGACCGCATCGACGAACGGCCCTCGAACTTGTCGTAGCTCCGCCAGGCGCGGACCATCGTGTCCTGCACCGCGTCCTCCGCCTCGAAGGAGGAGCCGAGCATCCGATAGCAGTACCCGGTCAGCTCGACCCGGTGCTTCTCCAGCCGGACGTCCAGATCTGTCGTCGTCGCCGTACCGTCGCTCATGGCCAACCCGCCCCTGTGGCTGTTCCCGTCGTACCGTCGCCTCGTTGCGCCGGCACTTCGGAAGCTACCGCAGCCCACTGACAATGGCCCCCGAAGTGGGAAAAAGCGCAGCTCAGACCAATTGCTTCACGGACATGAGCAGATGTCGGTACGCACCGCCCGCCTCGGCCCCGGCGTCGGCCTCCGCTTTGGCCCCGGCCGACGATTCGGCCCCGCTCAGCAGCGCCCGCTGCCCCGGCCCCAGCAGCTCCAGCCGTACCCGCGGCTCCTCGAAGGAGTTCAGGGCGTCCAGCAGATACGCCGGGTTGAAGGCGACGGTGATCTCCGCCGTGCCGGTCAGCGCCGCCGGCAGCCGCTGCGAGGCCACGTCGTCGGCGTATCCGGCGCGCAGCAGAACGGACCCCTCGCCGTCACCGGTGAAGTCCAGCCGCACGGGACTGTTCACCTCGGCGACGACGGCGACGCGCCGTACGGCCTCCGCCAGTGCCTCACGCTCCACCTCCGCGACCGCTGCGTCGGACACCGAGAACAGCGAGCCGTGCCGCGGCAGCCGCCCCTCCATCAGCCGCACCGCCGTCCGCATGGACCCACCCTCGAAGCCGATCATCCCGCCGCCCGCGGGGTCGAGCCCGATGCGCACGTCACCGGAGCGGGCCAGCGAACGGGCGATCTCGTGCAGCCGACGCGCGGGCAGCAGCGCCTCCACGACGCCGTCGAGGGGGGCCTCGGGTTTCCAGGCCAGGGTGCGCACGGCATACCGGTAGCGGTCCGAGGCGGAGAGTGTCATTTCCTCGCCGGACAGCCGCAGTTGTACGCCGGTGAGGACCGGTAGCGTGTCGTCGCGCCCGGCCGCGACGGCGACCTGGGCCACGGCGGTCGCGAACGCGGCGGCGTCCACGGTGCCGCGCGGCTCGGGCGGCACCGGCAGTGCCGGGTACTCGTCCTTGGGCAGCGTCGACAGACCGAACCGTGTGCCACCCGCCTCCACCGTGAACCGTGTCCCCTCCAGCGCGCAGCTCACCTGCCCCTGCGGCAGCACCCGGCAGATGTCCAGCAGCCGGCGCCCCAGCACGAGGATCCGGCCGTCCGCCCCCGTCTCGGCATCGATCTCGATCCTCGCCGCCGCCTCGAAGTCGAACCCCGAGATGCCGAGCCGTCCCGGACCGGCCTCCAGCAGCAGTCCGCCCAGCACCGGTACCGGCGAGCGGGTGGGCAGGGTGCGGGCCGCCCAGGCCACCGCCTCGGCGAGGTCGTCGCGACCGACGCGGAACTCCATGAAAGATCCCCCTGTTCGGGCCAGTTGACCGGGTGGAGGCTAGGTGCCGCCACTGACAACGGGGTCCGACCAGGGGGAACGTAGGAGCTGGGATGTTCAGTGCGCCAGGGCAGGCTCGCGGCGGGCCTGTGCGCGGGCCGCGTGGGAGCCGAGCAGCGTGATCGTGACGACGCCGAGGACCGCGAACAGTCCGAGTGTCACCGTCCCGGCCCACCCGCCCGCGTGGAAGGCGACCGCGCCGAGCGTGCTGCCCGCGCTGGAGCCGATGTAGTACGCGGACTGGTAGAGGGCCGAGGCCTGGGCGCGGCCCTGCTTGGCGGTGTGGCTGACCGAGGAGGACGCCACCGCGTGGCCCGCGAAGAAGCCCGCGGTGATCAGCACCAGGCCGAGCAGGACGAGGGGGAGGGAGTCGGCCAGGGAGAGGAGCAGGCCGGCGGTCGTGGTGCCGCCCGCCAGGTACAGGGAGCCGCGCCGGCCCAGGCGGGCGACCAGCCTGCCCGCCGTGGACGCCGACACCGTACCGACCAGATACACCAGGAAGATCGAGCCGATGATGCCCTGGGGGAGGGAGAACGGGGCCTCGGTCAGGCGGTAGCCGATCACCGTGTAGACCCCGCCGAAGACCATCATGAACAGCGCGCCGATCGCGTACAGCCGGCGCAGCAGCGGGTTCGCGAGGTGGTCACGGACCGTACGGGCCAGTACCCCCGGGCGCAGCGAGCCGGGCGTGAAGTGCTTCGGCGCGGGCAGCAGCAGACGGAAGGCGACCGCGCAGGCCACCGCGATGATCCCGATCGTGGCGACGGCCACCCGCCAGCCCCACTCCTGCGCGACCCAGCCGGTGATGACCCGGCCGCTCATGCCGCCGACGCTGTTGCCCGCCACGAAGAGGCCGATCGCCGTGATCAGGGCCTTGGGGCGGACCTCCTCGGCCAGATAGGCCGTCGCGGAGGCCGGAAGCCCCGCCAGGGCCGCGCCCTGCACCGCCCGCAGCGCGACCAGCGCGCCGATCGACGGGGCGAAGGGGACCAGGAGCCCGACCGCCACCGCGACCGCCAGCGACGCCGTCATCAATGTACGCCGTCCGAACCGCTCCGACAGCGCGCTCATCGGGAGAACGAACAGCGCGAGGCCGCCCGTCGCCGCCGACACCGTCCAGCTCGCCTCGCTCGCGCTGACCCCGAGGTCCGTGGAGACGAGCGGGAGGAGGGCCTGCGTGGAGTAGAGGAGTGCGAAGGTCGCCACACCCGCGAGGAAGAGCGCGAAGCTCATACGGCGGTAGCCGGGCCCACCCGGGGTGAGACGGGAGTCGACGGCGGTGGAGGACGTGACGGAGGAGGTGGCGCCCACGGTGGTGGACGCCCCGGTACTGGCGGAAGGCATGCTTCGAAACTAAAGAACCGCCGCTCATCCGTCCAATGCATGGAATCGCCATAATCGTTCCCATGGTGCATCAGCAAAGGTCACAGGCTCACCTGTCACCGTCCAGTGACACAGAAGACAGCGCGGGCATGTCGAGGTTGCTCGCCCCGCGCCTCGCGTACTTCGCCGGGGTCGCCCGCACGGAGCACGTCACGCGCGCCGCGCAGGAGATGCAGGTCCCCCAGTCGACCCTTTCGCGCGCCATGGTCCGGCTCGAACAGGATCTCGGCGTCGATCTGTTCGCACGCCGGGGCCGCACGGTCTCCCTCACCCCCGCGGGCCGTACGTTCCTCTCCTCCGTCGAACGGGCCCTCGCCGAGATCGAGCGTGCCGCCGAGGAGGTGCGCGCGGACGCCGACCCGGCCACCGGCAAGGTCGCGTTCGGCTTCCTGCACACGATGGGATCGGAGACCGTCCCCGGCCTGATCCGCGCCTTCCGCGCCGACCACCCCCGGGTCCGCTTCAGCCTCGTCCAGAACTACGGCGAGGCGATGCTGGAGGGGCTGCGCTCGGGCGAGCTGGACCTGTGCCTCACCTCGCCGGTGCCGGACGCGCCCGACCTGGTGGGCCGTCGCCTCGACGAGCAGAAGCTCCGGCTCGTCGTCCCGGCCGACCACCGCCTCGCCGCCCGCAAACGCATCCGCCTCGCCGAGGCCGCAGACGAGACCTTCGTGACCCTCGAACCCGGCTACGGCATGCGCCGCATCACCGACGACCTCTGCCAGGAGGCCGGCTTCAGGCCCCGGATCGCCTTCGAGGGCGAGGAGGCCGAGACCCTACGGGGCCTGGTGGCCGCCGGCCTCGGAGTAGCCCTCCTGCCACCACCGGCCGTGCCCCGCCCGGGGGTGGTCGAACTGACGGTCACGGCCCCGAGAGCGGTCCGCGAGATCGGGGTGGCATGGCTGGACGGCCACCCGGACACCCCACCGGTGGCGGCCTTCAAGAAGTTCCTGCTGTCGAGGAGGGGCCACCTGCTACCGGACTGAGGGGCGGACGCGCCCCGCTTTCAGGGGCGCGAGGCCGTGACCTATGCGGCTCCTCCGCGTGGGCGCGACCAGCCCCCACAGACCCGCAGCGAACCCACGACCTATCGACGCAACGCCTTCCCGAAGCCGGAGGCAAGCGGCATCCGCAACCCCAACGGCGGCGGAGCGGCCAGCGCATCCTCCAACGGCCGCGCCAGCCCGCGGCCGAACAACGCCCCCATCACGAAGTCCTCCGCCAGCGCGTGCACTTCGGACCGGTACTGGTGCAACCCGTGCCCGTCGGAGTGGACCTCGAACCGGCAGATGTCCCGGTTGGACTTCTTCGCCCGCGCCGCCAGCCGGAAGGACAACTCCGGGTCGGTGCGCTCGTCGTTGGTGCCGTGCACGATCAGCACGCGCCGCCCGGAGAGCTGCTTCACCGGTTCGGGTGGCGCCGCCACGTCGTCCTCGGGCAGCCAGGGGGCGAGCGCCAGAACGGAGTTGACGGCGGTGTGCCCGGCCGCCCGCAGCGCCGCCCGGCCTCCCATGCCCACACCGGCGAGGCACACCGGCACGTCACCGTAGCGGCGTACGACCTCGTCGGCGGCCCAGGACGCGTCGCTCGCGAGATGCGCCTCGCTGCCGTTCCAGCCGCGGAAGCGGTAGTGCACGACATGGGTCGCCAGGCCTTCCGCGCCTCCCGCGCGCATGAGCCGGCGCCCGAGCGCGCGTACGGAGGCGGTCGCCAACATCGGGGACGGTCTGCGCGCGGAGACCTCGTCGCCGCCCGGGAGCAGCAGAACCACTCCGCTGACCGCCGTCGGCTCCGGGCCGATCGCCCTCCCGAGCCGGGCGCTGCGAACCGGCGTCGCTTGCTGTGCCATGACAGAACAGTGTCAGAAGTGACCGTGTACGCCACCCGTCCGCCTGGTCACCGTTACGTATCGACGGACGGCGTGACAGGAGATCTACGCGCGTAGGGTCTACAGTGCGAAAATGACGAGCCAGATCCAGAACACCCCGAGCTCGGAACAGATCCGCCGGGCGCCCAAGGTCCTGCTGCACGATCACCTCGACGGGGGCCTGCGCCCCGGGACGATCGTGGAACTCGCCCAGAAGGCAGGCTATTCCGGGCTCCCCGAGACCGACCCCGACAAACTCGGCGTCTGGTTCCGCGAGGCCGCGGACTCCGGGTCCCTGGAGCGGTACCTGGAGACCTTCGCCCACACCTGTGCCGTCATGCAGACGCGCGAGGCGCTGGTGCGGGTCGCCGCCGAGTGCGCCGAGGACCTCGCCGAGGACGGGGTCGTCTACGCCGAGGTGCGGTACGCGCCGGAACAGCACCTGGAGGCCGGGCTCACCCTCGAAGAGGTCGTCGAGGCGGTCAACGAGGGCTTCCGGGAGGGTGAACGGCGTGCCCGGGAGAACGGCCATCGCATCCGGGTCGGCGCCCTGCTCACCGCCATGCGGCACGCGGCCCGCGCCCTGGAGATCGCCGAACTGGCCAACCGCTACCGCGACCTGGGAGTGGTGGGCTTCGACATCGCGGGCGCCGAGGCGGGCTTCCCGCCCACCCGTCACCTCGACGCCTTCGAGTACCTGAAGCGCGAGAACAACCACTTCACCATCCACGCCGGCGAGGCCTTCGGGCTCCCCTCCATCTGGCAGGCGCTCCAGTGGTGCGGCGCGGACCGGCTCGGCCACGGTGTGCGGATCATCGACGACATCCAGGTCGCGGCGGACGGCTCGGTGAAGCTCGGACGGCTGGCCTCGTACGTCCGTGACAAGCGCGTCCCGCTGGAACTGTGCCCCAGCTCCAACCTCCAGACCGGCGCCGCCGGCTCCTACGCGGAGCACCCGATCGGTCTGCTGCGGCGCCTGCACTTCCGGGCGACCGTGAACACGGACAACCGGCTCATGTCAGGGACGAGCATGTCGCGCGAATTCGAGCATCTGGTCGATGCGTTCGGTTATTCGCTCGATGATATGCAGTGGTTCTCTGTCAATGCTATGAAGTCAGCATTCATTCCTTTCGATGAACGACTGGCGATGATCAATGACGTGATCAAGCCTGGATATGCAGAGCTCAAATCCGAATGGCTGTTCCAGCAGACCGCTTCCACCAGCGGTTCCTTGAAGGAACAGGGCTGATCGAAGGAGCGAAAAGCAGCCGGGTCTTCACTTGTTCTCCATGAATCGGCTGTTTTTTGATGTTTGCGGAGGGTGGCTCTGCGTGTTTACGTTTTTTGGACCGCTCACATCCCCGTCACACGGATCCAAGGACGCATTCAATATGAAGCAGTCTGCTGCCAAGACCCTCGGTGTCGCCGCGCTCGGTGCCGCATTCGCCGCCGTCGGCGCGGGCGCCGCGAACGCCGCCCCGGCCGTGCCGGACGCCTCCCAGGCGCTGGGCACCGTCACCCAGGCGCTGCCCGCGCAGAACGTCGCGGCGGCGCTCCCGGGTGCGGGAGAGGCGCTCACCCACGGCCAGGGCGCGCTCGGCGCGGGGGTGGCCGCGGCCCAGCCCGCCGTCGCGAAGGTTCTTGCCGACGGGCCGGCGGCGCCGGTGGCCGGGCTGCTCGGGGGGCTGCCGCTGCAGGGCCTGCCGACGCACGGTCTGCCGGTGAACGGGCTGCCGCTCGGCTGACGTCTTCCGCTTGTTTCGGCCTTTCGCCTGTACGAACGCCGGTGGGGCGCACCCTGATTGGGGTGCGCCCCACCGGCGTGTCGTGCCGTGTCGGAGCGGCTGGGGATCACCAGGCCGTGCGGGCCTTGTCCTCGGAGGGGAACAGGATCCACAGCGCTATGTAGAGCAGGAACTGCGGGCCCGGGAGCAGGCAGGAGAGAACGAAGATCACGCGCATCGTGGTCGCGGAGGTGCCGAAGCGCCGCGCCAGCGCTGCGCACACTCCGCCGATCATGCGGCCGTTGGTGGGGCGGGCAAGGGCGGTCATGAGGGCTCCTTCGTGAACCGTGGCTGGACGCCGGGATGTCGGGGCATCGAGGTCTTCTTCGATGTCTTCAACGCTACGGTGACGAAGCGGGCGAAGCGTCGCTCTACGGGGCGATGCCGACCCTGGGAATCGTCGGGGTCCGACCCTGAGCCATGTCCTCCCGGGGGAGGGCCGCGCGGCGCCGGGTCTCGGCCCGGCGGCGGAGCCTGACCCTGGCGGCCGGCACGATCGCGAGATGGGCCAGGGCGACGCCGACCGTGTTGAGCAGCAGGGAGTCGACGTCCACGACCTGGCCGGGGACGCCGGTCTGCAGCAGTTCGATGCCCAGCGAGATCAGGGCGCCGGCGGCGACCGTGCGGACGAGGGAGCCGAGCGGGGATGCCGTCAGCTTGCCGCCGGCCATGGGGAGCAGGACGCCGAGCGGGGCGAGCAGGCCGAGGCCCTGACCTATCCGGCGGGCGGCTTCCGCCGGGCCCAGCGCGAGGTCGGCCCTGATGCCGGCGAACGGGCGGAGGTTGGCGGGGCTCACCCAGGGGACGTCCAGGGGGCGCAGGGTGATCCAGGCGACGAGCGCGAGATGTGCGACGAGGAGGAGAGCTCCTGTCGCACGGACGCGGGTCACGGCGCTGCCGCCGCCTTCGCCTTGACGTTGCACGCCTCCCAAGACGCCGGGGTCGGCAGGATCGGTTCCGGGTTGTGGGTCAGCTTGGGTCTGCGGGGTGAGGGATGCGCCACAGGTACGGTGCGCAGCGGGCACGGTTCGGCGTCCGCGGGCCGGTGGGGGCGGGTCGCGCAGTTCCCCGCGCCCCTGAGGCCGGGGCTTCGCCCCGGATCCCCGGCCGCGCGTATGTGTTCGGCTGTCGGCCGGCGGGGGTTGAGCGCGCAGTTCCCCGCGCCCCTGAAAGCGCGCGCTCCGGCCGGCATCTTCGGCCCGTCCGGCGTTCGAGGACGAGGAAACAGTTGCCCGAACGATCACGCGCCGGAGATCGGCCTGGACGGCGGGGACTTGGTGGTGGGGTTGGCGCGGACGTCGGTGGGGCACTCGTAGCTGCGCAGTGGGGTGGTGTCGGGGCCGCCGAGGACGACCGAACCGTCGTCCTGCGCGGCGGCGGAGTCGGAGAAGGTGCAGATGATCTGGGCGAGGGCGGCGGAGGTCAGGTTCTGGGGCGGGGTGCTGAGGCGGAGAGCGTCCTCGGGGTCCTTGGGCCGAGGCCCTCTCACCGTCATCCCGCCCCGCACGTCGGTCGTGTAGCCGGCCTGCTGCTCGGGCGTGGAGGGCGTCTCGGCGAGCTCGTCGAGGAGTCCCTGCGCCACCAGAACCCGCCGCGCCCCCTCCGCCGTACCGTCGGGAATCCGCACGGACCGGTCGACCGTCACCAGTTGCCCGGAGCAGATCAGGAAGACCTGGACCGGAATGCCACGGGAGGTCTGGGTGGTGATGTCCGGGCCGGACAGCGCGCACGGGACCCGGGACGGCGCCGGGCCGAAGTCCGTCGGGACCTGGGTGGAGCGGATACCGCAGCCCGCGAGCAGGACGGTGAGGAGGGGGAGGGACAGAAGGGAGAGGGAGGCGAGAGGCGTCCGTCGGCGCCCCTCTCGGCCTCGTACCAAGGTCGTCATCCGGCGCTGCCCTCCGTACCGTTCCCGTTCCTTCCGCGCTCGCGCTCGTCGTCGGCGAGCAGCTCCGACGCGTCCTGTGGGAGGCGGAGCGTGAAGACGGCGCCCCCCTTGGGCGCGTTGGCCGCGGTGATCTCGCCGCCGTGGATGTGCGCGTTCTCCAGGGCGATGGAGAGGCCCAGACCGCTGCCCTCGGAGCGGGGGCGGGAGGCGCTCGCCTTGTAGAAGCGGTCGAAGACGTGCGGGAGGACGTCCTCGGGGATGCCGGGCCCGTGGTCCTGGACCTCGATGAGAAGGTCGTCGGCCTCCTCGCGGACCGAGACACGGACCGGGCTGCCGCCGTGCTTGAGCGCGTTGCCGATGAGGTTCGCGAGGATCACGTCCAGGCGGCGCGGGTCGAGGCGCGCCATGATGCCGCGCTCGGCGTCCAGGTCGACGGCGTCCAGCCAGGCGCGTGCGTCTATGCACGCGGTGATCTGGTCGGCGATGTCCACGTCGTCGAGGACCAGCCGGGCGGTGCCCGCGTCGAAGCGGGTGACCTCCATGAGGTTCTCGACGAGGTCGTTGAGACGGCGGGTCTCGCTGACGACCAGCCGGACGGCCGGTTCGATCATCGGGTCGACGCTGCCGGTCTCCGCGTCGAGTTCCTCTTCCAGGATCTCCGTCACGGCGGTGATCGCGGTGAGAGGCGTACGGAGTTCGTGGGACATGTCCGCCACGAAGCGGCGGGACGCCTCTTCGCGGGCGCTCATGTCGTCCACGCGCTTTTCGAGGGACTCAGCGGTGTGGTTGAACGTACGGGAGAGGTCCGCGAGCTCGTCCGTACCCGAGACGCGCAGGCGGGTGTCGAGCTTGCCCTCGCCCAGGCGGCGGGCCGCGATGCCGAGGCGGTGCACCGGCTTGAGGACCGTCGTCGCGGCGGCCTGGGCGAGCAGCGCCGAGCCGATCAGGGCCAGGCCGGTCGCGATGCCCAGTGACCAGGCCAGCGAGTTGAGGTCCTTGGCCTCGGGCTCCAGGGACTTGAGCATGTAGCCGGTCGTCGTCCCGCCGATCACCCTCGCGCCGCCCACCAGGTACGGCTTGTCGTGGTCGGTGATGCGCTGCCAGTACAGGTGGTAGGTCGACTTGTTGTTCGAGGAGAGCGGCTGCTCCTTGTTCACGGCCTTCTGGAGGGACTTGGGTACGTCGGTCAGCGTGAAGGTGTCCAGCGCGGAGTTCCCAATGACCTTCTTGCCGTTGCCGTCCTGGGCGACGAGGAGCACGCTGAAGCGCTGGCTGCTGTTGGCCATCTGGCCCGCCGTGCGCTGCAGTTCGTCCTGCGCAGGGTGCACCGGCAGCATGCTCGCGTGGTTGCGCATCTCCTGCTGGAAGTCGCGCAGCACCGCGTCCTGCGTACGCGTCAGCACCGCCTCGCGGTTGAGCCAGTACGCGATGCCCGACGCCGACACGGCGGCCGTGAGCGCGACGAGTCCGAACACCACGACCAGCCGCAGTCGCAGGCTCGTGAAGCGCAGTCCCGCCAGGATCGTCCTGCGTGCCGCGGCCCAGCCGCGGAGTTCGTCGTGCGGTGGGGTCACTGAGGAGTGTCCAGTCGGTAGCCAACTCCGCGGACCGTACGGATCAGGGTGGGCGAGGACGGAACATCCTCGATCTTCGCGCGCAACCGCTGGACACACGCGTCCACCAGCCGCGAGTCGCCCAGGTAGTCGTGCTCCCACACCAGTCGCAGCAACTGCTGGCGGGACAGCGCCTGTCCGGGCCGGCGGCTCAGCTCCAGGAGCAGCCGCAGCTCGGTGGGCGTCAGCTGCAGATCCTCGCCGTTCTTGGTGACCGTCATGGCCGCCCGGTCGATGACGAGGGAACCGAACGTCGCCGAGTCGTTGGCCTCGCGCTCCCCGCGCCGCAGCACGGCCCTGATACGGGCGTCGAGCACCCGCCCCTGCACGGGCTTGACGACATAGTCGTCGGCGCCGGACTCGAGCCCGACCACGACGTCGATGTCGTCGCTGCGCGCGGTCAGCAGAATGATCGGCAGCTGGTCCGTGCGCCGGATGCGCCGGCACACCTCGAACCCGTCGATGCCGGGCAGCATCACGTCCAGCACGATCAGATCCGGCCGCTGCTCACGCAACAGTTTCAGACCGTCCTCGCCGGTGGCAGCGGTGGCCACCCGGTGTCCCTGGCGCGTCAAAGAGAGCTCCAGGGCCGTACGGATGGCGTCGTCGTCCTCGATCAGCAACAGGGAAGGCACGAACGTCATTCTGGCCCATGGCGAGGGACTCTTTCGACAGTTGGAGCGCTCCCACCCATCTCCCGTACAGAAGGGGGCGTTCGCAGGGCGTCCGCGGAGGCGTACCGCTCCCCTCTGTGACCTCGCTGTGATCGTGCCGTGACGCGCCTGGGGAGGGGCCCTGTGACAGGTCTGTGACAGTCGGCGGACACGGCCATGAAGTGGCCCGGGCAAGCTTTTCGACACAAGCAAGAGAGCAAGACGGCAAGACCGCGACACAGCACGACGGAACGAACAGAAGAACCGGAACTCCACGACGGGGGGCGCGAGATGAACACGCTGCACAGCACCAGCACTAGCGCAGTTGTCACGCGGCTCCATGACGTCAGGGGTTCGGAGAAGTCCGGTGCCGTGAGCGGGCGGGGGTGCGCTCGCGGCACCGGGCGTCAGCACACCACGTACATGACGGTGGTTGACGCCTTCACGGGGGAGAGCGGCGGTAACGGGGGAGCTCACGGGGGAGCCGCGTACAGGGAGGCCACGGGGGAACGTCGCTCGGTGTCGGAGGCGGAGTTCACCGCCTACGTCCAGGAGCGCCGAGCCTCCCTGTACGCAACCGCCTACCACCTGACCGGGGACCGCTTCGAGGCCGAGGACCTGCTGCAGAGCGCGCTGTTCTCGACGTACCGGGCCTGGGACCGGATCAGTGACAAGGCCGCGGTGGGGGGCTACCTCCGCCGCACCATGACCAATCTGCACATCAGCGCGTGGCGTCGCCGCAAGCTGAACGAGTACCCGACCGAGGAACTGCCGGAGACCGCCGGTGACACGGACGCGATGCGCGGCACCGAGCTGCGCGCCGTGCTGTGGCAGGCGCTGGCCCGGCTGCCCGAACTCCAGCGCACCATGCTGGTCCTCCGTTACTACGAGGGCCGCACGGACCCGGAGATCGCGGAGATCCTCGACATCAGTGTCGGCACGGTGAAGTCGAGCATCTGGCGGTCGTTGCGCCGGATGCGCGAGGACGAGGTCCTCAGCTTCGGCCGTGACGAGGAGGAGTCCTTCGGGGAGCTCGTCGCCTGAAGGTCTGTGGGGGGAAGCAGGTAACCGGTTGTACCGGTTGGTACGGGGGAGCAGTACCGGGGGGAAAGAAACCAACGGGGTCGGGGGACCCCTGCGGAGCACGGGGGAACACGGGGGAAACGAGAAAAGGTCCGGGCGGACGGGGGGTCCGCCTGGGCCTCTTTTCGTGTGTGGCCGCCTCTTTGCGTGCTTCCGCGAAGGGGCCCGTACTACGCCGGTGTCGTGCAGCGTCCGGCGGCCGCCGCGGTCAGTCGGCCCAGGGCCTCGGCCTTGTCGCAGGGGTGGGCGCCCAGCGCGCTCTGCCGGGCCACGATCGAACGTTCGGCGCGCATCAGGCGCCAGCCGCGGCGCAGCAGGAACGGGACCGACTTGCGGCCCTCCCGCAGATCCCGCAGGAAGCGGCGGCGGAACGTGGTCAGCGGGCCGCGGGACAGACACAGCGCGTCGGCCAGCATCCCCAGCTCCCGGCAGCGCTCGACGATCTCGGCGGCGAAGATGCCCTCCGCGATGAACAGCGGCGTCCGGCCGATGTGCAGCGCCTCCGCGCCGGTACGGGCGCTCAGCGAGATGTCGTAGACGGGAACGGTCGTACGTCCCGTACGGCACAGCTCCTCGATCGCCGCGACCGCGATGTCCGCGTCCCACGACTGCGGATGGTCCCAGTCGATGTCGGGGCTGCCCTCGACCTGGGGAAGCGTCGGGTCGGTGCCCTCTTTGTAGAAGTCGTCGAGGCGGAGCACGGGAAGCCCGGAGTCGGCCGCGAGAAGGGACTTTCCAGAGCCGGAGGGGCCGCAGAGCAGCACCACACGGGTGGGTATCGGAGGATGGGAACCCAATTCTCTGTACCTTCTGTGACTCGGCCGGGCCACGCCGCGCTTCGGCAGGCCTCCGGAACATTATCCCGAAGGATTATCTGGGTTACGTCCGTATGTCTGTTGACCCGCACAGGGGAATCCGCCGCCATCGCCGCCCGTAGCGGCATCCGGGTCAACTACTCTGCGTGCGAATTCCGTTGCTCTCCGCTCGCATTCGTTACGTTCACCGAAGAGGACATCCGATGGCGCGACACGCACACCAGCAGACCCCCCTGGCCCGCACCACCGCGCGCATCGCCGTCGCGTTCGGGGTGGTCGCCGCCGGTGCGGCCGCCGCCGCGAGTCCGGCCGTCGCGGACACGGCCCCCGCCGTGGATCTGATGCGCACCCAGCCCACCTCGCTGGGCAACCTCGACCCGCAGGCGGGCCTGGGGGCCCTGGCCGGCACGGTGGGGCATGTCACCGGTCCGGTCGCGGGCCTCAAGCCCAACCCGCTCGCCGGCACGGGGGTCGACCCGCTCGACAACGGGGTGGGCACCCAGCTCGCGGACTTCAAGCCGCTGACCTCGCAGGCCCTGACGGGGCCGCTGGCGCAGGCACCGTCGGTGGGGAGCGTGCCGGTGGTGGGACAGGCGTTGGGGTTGCTGGGGGGTGCGTGAGTGAGCTCTCCCGCGCCCCTGAACGGGGCGCGGGAACCACTCAGTAGGACGAGCCGGAGGCGCCGAGCGCCCCCGTCGGGTGCCAGACCGTCTTCGTCTCCAGGAACGCCGTCAGGCGCTCGATGCCGGGCGTCTGCGAATAATCCACAGGCTGTGGACGGACGACCCGCTTCAGGTTGTCGGCCGCGGCGATCTCCAGCTCCTTCGCCAGTACGTCGTCCGCGCCGGCGAGGTCGATCGCGTTGACGTCCTGGTGCGCGGCGAGGGGAGCGGCGATCTCCGCCGTCTTGCCGGAGAGGACGTTGACGACGCCGCCCGGCAGGTCGGACGTGGCCAGCACCTCGCCCAGCGACAGCGCCGGGAGCGGGGACTTCTCGCTCGCGATCACGATCACCGTGTTGCCGGTCGCGATCACCGGGGCGATCACCGAGACCAGGCCCAGGAAGGACGACTCCTGAGGGGCGAGGACGGTGACGACGCCCGTCGGCTCCGGGGTCGAGAGGTTGAAGAAGGGGCCCGCGACCGGGTTGCCGCCGCCCACGACCTGGGCGATCTTGTCGGTCCAGCCCGCGTACCAGACCCAGCGGTCGATCGCCGCGTCGACGACCGCGGCAGCCTTGGACTTCGACAGGCCCTCCGCGTCCGCGACCTCACGGACGAACTGGTCCTTGCGGCCCTCCAGCATCTCGGCGACGCGGTAGAGGATCTGACCGCGGTTGTACGCCGTCGCGCCGGACCAGCCGCCGAACGCCTTGCGGGCGGCGACCACCGCGTCACGGGCGTCCTTGCGGGAGGAGAGGGGCGCGTTGGCCAGCCACTTGCCCTTGGAGTCCGTCACCTCGTACACCCGGCCGCTCTCGGAACGCGGGAACTTCCCGCCCACGTACAGCTTGTAGGTCTTGAAGACGCTCAGTCGCTGCTGCTCGGTCTTGTCGGTCTTCTCAGACATCGAGGTACGCCTCCAGGCCGTGGCGACCGCCCTCGCGGCCGAAGCCCGACTCCTTGTAACCGCCGAACGGCGAGGTCGGGTCGAACTTGTTGAACGTGTTGGACCAGATGACGCCCGCGCGCAGCTTGCTCGCGACGGCGAGGATCCGGGAGCCCTTCTCGGTCCAGATGCCGGCGGAGAGGCCGTACTGGGAGTTGTTGGCCTTGGCCACGGCTTCGTCGGGGGTCCGGAACGTGAGGACGGACAGGACCGGGCCGAAGATCTCGTCGCGCGCGATGGTGTGCGCCTGGGTGACGTTCGTGAAGAGCGTCGGGGCGAACCAGTAGCCGGAGGAGGGGAGTTCACAGGCCGGGGACCAGCGCTCGGCGCCCTGGGCCTCGCCCAGCTCGACGAGCGAGGTGATACGGGACAGCTGCTCGGCGGAGTTGATCGCGCCGATGTCCGTGTTCTTGTCCAGGGGGTCGCCGAGGCGGAGGGTGGAAAGGCGGCGCTTGAGCGAGTCCAGCAGCTCGTCGTGGATCGACTCCTGGACGAGGAGACGGGAACCCGCGCAGCAGACCTGGCCCTGGTTGAAGAAGATGCCGGTGACGACGCCCTCGACGGCCTGGTCGATGGGGGCGTCGTCGAAGACGATGTTCGCGCCCTTGCCGCCGAGTTCGAGGGTGACCTTCTTGTCCGTGCCCGCGACCTGGCGGGCGATCGCCTTGCCGACGGCGGTGGAGCCGGTGAAGGCCACCTTGTTCACGTCGGGGTGCTCGACGAGCGCGGCGCCCGTGTCGCCGTATCCCGGAAGGATGTTGACGACGCCCTTGGGCAGGCCCGCCTGGCGGCAGATGTCCGCGAAGAACAGGGCGGACAGGGGGGTCGTCTCGGCGGGCTTGAGGACGACGGTGTTGCCGGTCGCCAGCGCCGGGGCGATCTTCCATGCCAGCATCAGGAGGGGGAAGTTCCAGGGGATGACCTGGCCCGCGACGCCCAGGGGACGAGGGCCGGCGCCGAAGCCGGCGTGGTCGAGCTTGTCGGCCCAGCCCGCGTAGTAGAAGAAGTGCGCGGCGACCAGGGGGAGGTCGGCGTCGCGGGTCTCCTTGATCGGCTTGCCGTTGTCGAGGGTCTCCAGGACGGCGAGCTCGCGGGAGCGCTCCTGGATGATCCGGGCGATGCGGAAGAGGTACTTGGCACGCTCGGAGCCGGGCAGTGCCGACCACTTCTCGAAGGCCCTGCGGGCGGCCTTCACGGCGCGGTCGACGTCCTCCGCGCCCGCCTGGGCGACCTCGGACAGGACCTCTTCGGTGGAGGGGGAGACGGTCTTGAAGACCTTGCCGTCCGCCGCCTCGGTGAACTCGCCGTCGATGAACAGGCCGTAGGAGGGCGCGATGTCGACGACGGAGCGGGACTCGGGCGCCGGTGCGTACTCGAAAGCGGATGCGGATGCCATGGTGATCAGTCCACCGTCACGTAGTCGGGGCCGGAGTAGCGGCCGGTGGCCAGCTTCTGACGCTGCATCAGCAGGTCGTTCAGGAGCGAGGACGCGCCGAAGCGGAACCAGTGGTTGTCCAGCCAGTCCGCGCCCGCGGTCTCGTTCACCAGGACCAGGAACTTGATGGCGTCCTTGGTGGTGCGGATGCCGCCGGCGGGCTTCACGCCGACCTGGACGCCGGTCTGGGCGCGGAAGTCGCGGACCGCCTCCAGCATGAGGAGCGTGTTCGCCGGGGTCGCGTTGACGGCGACCTTGCCGGTCGAGGTCTTGATGAAGTCCGCGCCGGCCAGCATGCCGAGCCAGCTCGCGCGGCGGATGTTGTCGTACGTCGAGAGCTCGCCGGTCTCGAAGATGACCTTCAGGCGGGCGCTGGTCCCGCAGGCCTCCTTCACGGCGGTGATCTCGTCGTACACCTTCATGTACTTGCCCGCGAGGAACGCCCCGCGGTCGATGACCATGTCGATCTCGTCGGCACCGGCGTCGACCGCCTCGCGTACGTCGGCGAGCTTCACGGCGAGGGCCGCGCGGCCGGCCGGGAAGGCGGTGGCGACCGAGGCGACCTTCACGCCGGAGCCGGCGACGGCGTCCTTGGCGGTGGCCACCATGTCGGGGTACACGCAGACGGCCGCGGTGGTGGGCGTCGTACGGTCCGTGGGGTCGGGGTGGACCGCCTTGGCGCCGAGCGCCCGGACCTTGCCCGGGGTGTCCGCGCCTTCCAGCGTCGTCAGGTCGACCATCGAGATGGCGAGGTCGATGGCGTACGCCTTCGCGGTCGTCTTGATGGAACGGGTGCCGAGCGAGGCGGCGCGAGCCTCCAGGCCGACCGTGTCGACGCCGGGGAGCCCGTGGAGGAAGCGGCGCAGCGTGCTGTCTGACGCGGTTACGTCGCCGAGTGCGGGTGCAGTGGTGGGCATGGTCACGAGCTGAGCATATCTACGCGCGTAGCGGCTGTACAGCCCCGGGGGTGGTGTGGGGGAGTGCGCACCGGGGGAGTCTCGCCCCCGCCGTCCCTGCCCTCCCCCAAGCTCTCGGCTTCGCTCGAGCAGGGGGGACGACCCCATCATCCCAGGGGCTGCGCCCCTTCGACCCCTGCGGGGCTGTGTCCCCGGACCTCTGCGGGGCTGCGTCCCGGAGCGTCCTCGCTTTCGAGCGCCGGGCGAGCCGAGGTTTCCAGGGGCGCGGGGAACTGCGCGGCCGGCCCCCACTCGCCCGCGGCCGAGCGGCCAGGAGTTGCCGGGGGATTCGGGCGGAGCCCCACGGACGCCTGGCTGTAACGAAGCGGCGGCGTGGGGCGGGGGTGAAGGAAGTGTTCAGGGGGCGTCGGGCAGAATCGGGGGCATGACGACCCCGGATGACCAGCCACCCGTGCCGGACGCCTCGCGACCCGAGTCGCAGGACCGGATCTACCGGTCACACGCCGGTATCGCGGGCGGCGTACTGCTGCTCGCCATCACGGGCTGGCTCGGCATCGACGCGCTGGTCTCCGGCCACGGCCGCACTCCCTGGCTGGCACTCGCCGCGCTGATCCTCCTGGTCCCGCTGGTGGCGGCCTTCACCCTGCGCCCCGCGGTCTACGCCAACGAGGACCGGCTGCGCGTCCGTAACCCGTTCCGTGTCGTCGTGCTGCCCTGGAGCAAGGTCGCCTCACTGCGTTCCGGGTACTCCAACGAGGTGGTCGACACCGAGGGCGCCAAGTTCCAGCTCTGGGCGATCCCCGTCTCCCTGCGTGCCCGCAAGTCCGCGGCCCGACGGCAGGCGCGCAACGCCGCCGCCGACAGCAGCGGCCGCACCTCCTCGGTGGCGAGCGGGCCCACCCGTTCCCAGGCCGACCAGGTCATGGACGACCTGCGC
Organism: Streptomyces sp. NPDC007095; assembly: GCF_040634475.1. NCBI lineage: Bacteria > Bacillati > Actinomycetota > Actinomycetes > Kitasatosporales > Streptomycetaceae > Streptomyces > Streptomyces sp. NPDC007095. The sequence goes on along the minus strand of NZ_JBEYFS010000054.1, from coordinate 9,515 downwards.
GAACTCGCCGAGGCCCGGGCGGCCACGGAGGGCGCGCAGGGCGAGGTGAGCGTGCGGTGGGCGTACGAGGTCATGGGTCCCGCGCTCGCGGGGGCCGTGGTCCTGGTGATCCTGCTGGCGGTGGGGTAGCCACCCCGGCTGCCGCACGCAGGCCCCGTATCAGCTCTCGACTCGTCATGGCTCGTCACGACTCGTCACGACTCGTCCCGGCCTGTCACGGCGCGCTCGGCCACACCAGCGCCATGTACGCGCTCCAGTACGCCGAACCCAGCAGCGCCGCGGTCAGGGTGAGGGCCCGGAAGCGGAGTGAGGCGCGGGACAGATGGAGGGCCAGCGGGAGCAGGAGCGGGAAGCCGGGTAGGAGGAAGCGGGCGCGGGGGAAGTAGACGCCGCCGCTGCCCAGCACGATCAGCAGCAGGATGCCGGTGAAGACCAGCAGGGGGAGCGGCTGCCGGTCCCAGGCGCCCAGGGCGAAGAGGACCACGGACACGATCAGGGTGACCGTGACCATCACCAGGAAGAGCTCCGGCCTGGAGTCGTGCGTCAGGACCTCCCGCATACGGCGCAGGGTCTCCGCGCCGCCGTCCCAGTCGTTGTGCCACAACCGCTGTACGGCGAAGTAGCCGTCCCATCGGCCCAGGCGCACGCCCACCCAGCCGACGTACGAGAGCCAGCCCGCAGGGGCGAGGGCCGCGGCCGCGAGGACGCGCGGCGAGAAGCGGTCCCGCAGGGAGAGCAGGGCCGTGACGGTGACCGCCGCTGCCGCCGCGATCCCCGTCGGGCGGGTCAGGCCCGACAGCGACGCCAGGGTGCCCGCCCAGAGCCAGCGGCCGGTGAGCACCGCGTACAGCGACCAGGCCGCGAACGCCGTGAAGAGGGACTCCGTGTAGCCCATCCACTGGACCAGGCCGACCGGGAGAGCCGCCCACAGGAAGGTCAGCAGCAGGGCCACGCGCCGGCCGTGGAGATGGTGGCCGACGGCGAAGACTCCCCACGCGGCCACGAAGGAGGCGACGATCGAGATCGCCAGGCCCGTCGTGGCGCGCGTACCCGGGGTCAGGACCGCGGCCGCCTTGACCAGGAACGGGTACATCGGGAAGAACGCGAGGTTGTTCGCGTCGTACCGGGTGCCCAGGTGGTGGGTGTAACCGTGCTGGGCGATGCCCAGATACCAGTCCGCGTCCCACTGCGTGGCCAGGATCGGCCACAGGCCGTGGTGTTGGTGGTGCGCCCACTGGGCGAGGAGCAGCAGGCTCACGAGGCGTACGGCCCCGTAGGCGAGGAGGGCGGGGGCCGCCCGGCGCAGGTGGATGCGGAGGGCACACAGAATGCCTGTGCTCGCATTCGTGCCCGTACTCGTGCCCGCAACCGTGCCCGTACTTGTGTTCGGGTTCGCGGGGAATTCGCCGGGAGCGTTCCGGGGTGGGGAGGATGTCGGCCGGGAGGCGGTCGAGGACACGCGGCAGCTCCTGGGGCTCGGCGGTGCGCTACCGCCAACCGTTCCTCGGCCGGATGGTGGCGCACCGGAGCGCTGCGTCAACTGCCGGGCGGAAATCACCCGTAAGTGGCTGAGTCCTGGACCTGGGCCCTCGCGGAGGCGCGGGATCCGAGGCGTGGGATCCGAGGCCTGGGATCAGATGCCGGCCGCCGCCGACAGGTCCCGCTTGATCCCCGCGAGCAGCTCGGCGGCCTTCGCATGAGCCGTGGGCAGCTCGGCGTGCGAGCCGACCGGGACCACGACCTCCAGGTAGCACTTCAGCTTCGGCTCGGTGCCGCTGGGGCGGACGATGACGCGGGCGCCGTCCAGCGTGTAGCGCAGCCCGTCGGTCGGCGGAAGCGTGTCCGTGCCCTTCGTCAGGTCCTCGGACCTGGTGATGGGCAGGCCCGCCAGCTCCGTCGGGGGCTGCTCTCGCAGCCGGCCCATCGCGTTCGCGATGACCGACAGGTCCTCCACGCGGACCGAGAGCTGGTCGGTGGCGTGCAGGCCGTGCTCCACGGCGATGTCGTCGAGGAGATCGAGGAGGGTGCGGCTCTCCTCCTTCAGCTCGGAGGCGAGCTCCGTGATGAGCAGGGCCGCCGTGATGCCGTCCTTGTCGCGTACGCCGTCCGGGTCGACGCAGTAACCGAGCGCCTCCTCGTAGCCGTAGCGCAGGCCGTCCACCCGGGCGATCCACTTGAAGCCGGTGAGGGTCTCCTCGTAGCGGAGGCCCGCCTTCTCGGCGATCCGGCCGAGGAGGGAGGAGGAGACGATCGACTCCGCGAAGGTGCCGCGCGCGCCGCGGTTCACCAGGTGCTGGGCGAGCAGCGCGCCGACCTCGTCGCCGCGCAGCATCCGCCAGTCGGCACCGTCCCCGACGGCCACCGCGCAACGGTCCGCGTCCGGGTCGTTGGCGATGATCAGGTCGGGGCCGGTCTCGCGGGCCTTCGTGAAGGCCAGGTCCATCGCGCCGGGCTCTTCCGGGTTGGGGAAGGCGACGGTGGGAAAGTCGGGGTCCGGCTCCGCCTGCTCGGTGACGAGCACGGGCTCCGGGAAGCCGGCCCTGGCGAAGGCGGCGAGCAGGACGTCCTTGCCGACGCCGTGCATCGCCGTGTAGACGGTGCGGGCGGTGCGGGGGGAGCCCTGGGCGAGGACGGCGTCCGTACGCGCCAGGTAGGCGTTCAGGACGCCCTCGTCGAGGGTCTCCCAGCCGGAGTCCGGGCGCGGGACGTCGGCGAGGCTGCTGACAGCGGCGATCTCGGCGGCGATCCCGGCGTCGGCCGGGGGGACGATCTGCGAACCGTCGCCCAGGTAGACCTTGTAGCCGTTGTCGCGGGGCGGGTTGTGGCTGGCGGTGACCTCCACGCCGGCCACGGCGCCGAGGTGCCGTATGGCGAACGCCAGGACGGGGGTGGGCAGGGGGGGGGGGAGGACGGCGGCGCGCAGGCCCGCGCCCGTCATCACCGCGGCGGTGTCGCGGGCGAAGTCGGCGGACTTGTGGCGGGCGTCGTAGCCGATGACGACGAGGCCGTCCGCCTCGCCCTGCTTCTTGAGGTACGCGGCCAGGCCGGCGGCGGCGCGGATGACCACCGCGCGGTTCATGCGCATCGGGCCCGCGCCGAGTTCGCCCCGGAGGCCGGCGGTGCCGAACTGGAGGGTGCCGCTGAAGCGTGCGGTGAGCTCGGGGACGTCCTTGGCGGCGATGAGCTCGGCGAGTTCCTCGCGGGTTTCCGGGTCGGGGTCCTCGGCGAGCCACGTCTCGGCCCGTGCGATGAGTTCGTCCTGCACGTCGGGTGAACCTCTCTGTTTGTGCTGCCCTTGGTGTGTACCCGGCCGGGGGTGCCTTCTCTCGCCCCCGCCGCCCCTGCCCGTCCCATCCCTGGGGGCTGCGCCCCCAACCCCCCGGAGTGCGACGGTCGGCTGCGGGTGGGTGGGGGTTGCTCGCGCGGTTCCTCGCGCCCCTGGGGTCGGGGCTGCGTCCCGAATCTCCGGTCGTGCGAAGTGTTTCGGCCGTCGGCCGGTGTGGGTTGCTCGCGCGGTTCCTCGCGCCCCTGGGGTCGGGGCTGCGTCCCGAATCTCCGGTCGTGCGAAGTGCTTCGGCCGTCGGCCGGTGGGGGTTGCTCGCGCGGTTCCTCGCGCCCCTGGCGTGGGGGCTTCGCCCCGCATCCCCCGTCCGCCCTCCAGCCCGTCCGGCGTTCGAGGACGAGGCCCTTCAGACCGATGGGGGTCTGGGGGCGGAGCCCCTCGGGCTGAGGATCGGAGGGGTAGGGGCGGAGGGGGCGATGAACCCCTACAGGCGGTCCAGGACCTGGGTGAGGAGGGCGCCCATGCGGGTTGCGGAGTCGCGGCCCGCCTGGAGGACCTCCTCGTGGTTGAGGGGCTCGCCCGTCATACCGGCGGCGAGGTTGGTGACGAGGGAGATGCCGAGAACCTCCGCACCGGCCTCACGCGCGGCGATCGCTTCGAGAACCGTCGACATGCCGACAAGGTCCGCGCCGAGGACACGGGCCATCCGGATCTCGGCCGGCGTCTCGTAGTGCGGCCCGGTGAACTGCGCGTAGACGCCCTCCTCCAGGGTGGGGTCGACCTCCTTGCAGAGGGCGCGCAGCCGCGGCGAGTACAGGTCGGTGAGGTCGACGAAGTTCGCCCCGACGATCGGGGACGTCGCCGTCAGGTTGATGTGGTCGCTGATCAGCACCGGCTGGCCGGGGCGCATGTCCGCACGCAGACCACCGCAGCCGTTGGTGAGCACGATGGTCTTGCAGCCAGCGGCGACGGCGGTACGCACGCCGTGCGCGACGGCGGCGACCCCGCGGCCCTCGTAGTAGTGGGTGCGGCCGAGGAAGACCAGGGCCCGCTTGTCACCGACTTTGTACGAGCGGATCTTGCCGCCGTGCCCCTCGACCGCAGGCGGGGGGAACCCGGGCAGCTCGGTGACCTGGAACTCGGCCTCGGGGGTGCCGAGGGCGTCCACGGCCGGAGCCCAGCCGGAGCCCATCACGAGCGCGACGTCGTGGGTCTCGGCGCCCGTGAGCTCCCGCAGGCGGGTGGCGGCGGCGTCGGCGGCGGCGTGGGGGTCGCCCTGGATGTCGTCCGGAAGAAGAGATGCGTTCACGCGCATGAGGGTAGCCGGTCCCGGCCTACGCGCGTAGATGACAGAGGTCACGGTCTTGCGATCGTTGTCTTGTTGTTTCCGACGAAGGGGTGGGAACGGAGTGGACCGGCGTTTCCCACGAGGGGTGCCCTCGGCAGGGGCGCTCGGGGCGCGGGAAGGGCCCTCAGCAGGGACGCTTGCGCAGCTCCATCACATAGTCGTGGGGCGCGCCCGCCGACTCCGCCGCGTCGGCGATCTCACCGAGGTAGCGCGCGGAGGGGAGTCCGCCCTCGTACCCGTTCAGTACGTACACCCACGCGGGTTCCTCGCCCTCCAGCGTGTGCACCCGTACGCGCATCCGGCGATAGATGTCGAGGCCCACGCCCTCCCAGCGGTCCATGGAGTCCTCGTCCAGGGGGGCGATGTCGTACAGCGCCACGAAGACCTGCGAGCGGGGGGCCTCGACGAGGGTCACCAGCGCGCCTTCCCAGCCCATGTGCTCGCCCCCGAACGTCAGCCGCCAGCCGTTCAGCCAGCCCGTGGCGCGCAGCGGCGAGTGCGGGGCGCGGCGCGTCATGAGCCGCGGGTCGAGATTGCCGGCGTACGCGGCGTAGAGCGACATGAGGTCGAGGGTACGGCAGGGAACACAGGAGCCTCTTGCGTAACAGAACGCATAGGCGCACAACCGGTGAGCGCATAACGGAAGGGGCTCGGATGGGGGCGGGCGCGGCCCCCGGGCGGAAGCATCTTGAAGCGTGCGGGACAATGGAGTACGTGACTCGGATCGTGATCATCGGTGGCGGACCCGGCGGATATGAGGCGGCGCTGGTTGCCGCCCAGCTCGGCGCGGAGGTGACCGTCGTCGACTGCGACGGTCTGGGCGGGGCGTCGGTGCTCACCGACTGCGTGCCGTCGAAGACCCTTATCGCGACGGCCGAGGTGATGACCACCTTCGACTCGTCGTACGAGGAGCTGGGGATCATCGTCGCCGACGACACCCCACCCATGGAGCAGGCGGCCCGGGTCGTCGGTGTCGACCTCGGGAAGGTCAACCGGCGTGTGAAGCGGCTCGCGCTCGCCCAGTCGCACGACATCACGGCCTCCGTGACGCGGGCCGGCGCGCGGGTGCTGCGCGGGCGTGGGCGACTGGAGGGCATGCAGTCCCTCGACGGCTCGCGCAAAGTCGTCGTACGGGCCGCGGACGGGACCGAGGAGACGCTCGTCGCCGACGCGGTGCTGATCGCCACCGGCGGGCATCCGCGTGAGCTGCCCGACGCGCAGCCGGACGGTGAGCGGATCCTCAACTGGACCCAGGTCTACGACCTCGACGAGCTCCCGGAGGAGCTCATAGTCGTCGGTTCCGGTGTCACCGGTGCAGAGTTCGCCGGTGCCTACCAGGCGCTGGGTTCGCGCGTCACGCTCGTCTCCAGCCGCGACCGCGTGCTGCCGGGCGAGGACCCGGACGCCGCCGCCGTGCTGGAGGACGTGTTCCGGCGCCGTGGCATGAACGTCATGGCCCGCTCCCGCGCCGAGTCCGCCAAGCGGGTCGGCGACCGGGTCGAGGTCACGCTCTCCGACGGCCGGGTCATCAGCGGCTCGCACTGTCTGATGGCCGTCGGCGCCATCCCGAACAGCAGCGGAATGGGTCTGGAGGAGGCCGGTGTCCGGGTCAGGGACTCCGGGCACATCTGGACCGACAAGGTCTCCAGGACCACCGCCCCGGGCGTGTACGCAGCCGGTGACGTGACCGGTGTCTTCGCCCTCGCCTCCGTCGCGGCGATGCAGGGACGTATCGCCATGTACCACTTCCTGGGCGACGCGGTCGCTCCGCTGAACCTGAAGACGGTCTCGTCCAACGTCTTCACCGACCCCGAGATCGCCACCGTCGGCTACACGCAGGCCGACGTGGACGCGGGCAAGATCGACGCCCGGGTCGTCAAGCTGCCCCTGCTGCGCAACCCGCGCGCCAAGATGCAGGGCATCAGGGACGGCTTCGTCAAGATCTTCTGCCGCCCCGGCACCGGGATCATCGTCGGTGGCGTGGTCGTCGCGCCACGTGCCTCGGAACTGATCCATCCCATCTCGATCGCGGTCGACAACAATCTGACGGTCGAACAGATCGCGAACGCGTTCACCGTGTACCCCTCCCTTTCGGGCTCGATCGCCGAGGTCGCACGGCAGTTGCACACCCGTAAGGCGGGCGACGAAGGCTGACGTCCCACCCCGACTTCCCGCTGGTCACGGGGAGTTGTCGACCATTCGTACGGCATAGGCGGCGCGAGTAGGCGCGTATACCACTTCACGCACTGCCATGCGAACAACTTCTGTTATTCGGCGCAAACTGCTGAAAGCAGACGGTCGTTGGGGTTACTGTCAGTTTCGTGTTCGCTGCAGAACGTCGCCAATTGATCCTCGAAATGGTGCGAGCGAACGGGGCCGTGTCGCTCCGTGAGCTCGCCCGCGTCGTCCAGACCTCCGAAGTGACCGTACGGCGGGACGTGCGCGCACTGGAGGCAGAAGGACTCCTCGACCGCCGGCATGGCGGTGCGGTATTGCCGGGCGGGTTCACGCGGGAGTCCGGCTTTCCGCAGAAATCGCATCTCGCGACCGCCGAGAAGACGGCCATCGCCGATCTCGCCGCGGGTCTCGTCGAAGAGGGCGAGGCCATCGTGGTGGGCGCGGGCACCACGACGCAGGAGCTGGCACGCCGGCTCGCGCGGGTGCCCGGGCTGACCGTCGTCACCAACTCCCTGCTGGTGGCACAGGCGTTGGCCCATGCCAACCGCGTCGAGGTCGTGATGACCGGCGGCACCCTGCGCGGTTCCAACTACGCCCTGGTCGGCAGCGGTGCCGAGCAGTCCCTCCAGGGGCTGCGGGTCTCGCGGGCCTTCCTCTCCGGCAGTGGGCTCACCGCCGAGCGCGGCCTGTCCACCTCCAACATGCTGTCGGCGTCCGTCGACCGCGCGCTGGTGCAGGCCGCCGGGGAGGTCGTCGTCCTCGCCGACCACACCAAGCTCGGCACCGACACCATGTTCCAGACGGTGCCGACCGATCTGATCACCCGCCTGGTCACGGACGAGCCGCCCGCGCACGACGACCGCGCGGTCACCGAACTGCAGGCCCTGGCTGACCAGGGCGTACAGATCGCGGTGGCCGGGCAGGCGGGCGGCGGTGCGGGAGGGGATACGGTCCCGACGGGGCGCCAGCCGCGCCGGGACATGCCCCTCCCCGGCCCGCGCCGCGGCCAGGTGCCGGGTGCGGGACCGCAGTTGCGCAGCGCCACCGTCCTGGGCGAGCAGTCCCCGGGAGAGCGGGCGCGAGTGGCGGATTTGCGCCGCCGCTGACCGACTCGACCGGCGTGCACCACCCCCATGGGCCGTATGGCGTACGCCGGGCACCCTCCACTCGGCCGTCCCCCGGCCGCGATACGGGGAAGCGGCGCAGCTCACGGCACACGAGTGCGGTTTGTCAGTATGCGCCCCGGCTTGCGACGGCTCCTTGTCCACCCGCAACCTGTCCCTGACACGGCGACGGGAGGCGGTGACGTACAGGTGAACGACGGATCGCGCCGTTCGCACCAGCGACGGATGCGGTACGTCGTCCTGGGGAGCCGGCCCGCCCGCGGAGCGGGGGCGGTGGCACGGGCCCGTACGGCGGGGACGGCGATCCGGCGTGCCGCGGAGCGCGACGACGTGCCCGTGAACCAGGGGCTGCGGGTGGCCGCGGCGTACGCATGGCGGCTGCTGGTGCTCGGGGTGGCCGTGTACGCGGCCTTCAAGGTTCTGGGCCGGTTGCAGCTCGTCTCCGTGGCGCTGTTCCTCGCACTGGTGGTCACCTCGGTGCTGCGTCCCCTGGCCGATCTGCTGGCGCGGCGCATGCCCCGGCCCCTGGCCGTCGTGGTGAGCGTGATGGGCAGCCTGGCGCTGATACTCGGGCTGCTGGCGCTGGTCGGCAGCCTGGTCGCGGGCGAATCGGACCAGTTGGGGCAGGAGTTCGCCGGGGGTATCGGGCGGATCCAGCGGTGGCTGGAGGGCCCTCCCTTCCGTGTCCGCCACACCGTGCTGTCGAACCTTCAGGGCAAGGTGACGACGTACGTCAAGGAGCATCGCGCCGCACTGATCAGCAGCGCGCTCAGCGGTGCCGGGCGGGCGGTGGAGGTGCTGACCGGAGCGGTGCTCGCGCTGTTCTGCTCGCTGTTCTTCATCCACTCCGGGGACGGGTTCTGGCACTGGTTCAAGGGCCTGCTGCCCGAGAGCGCCCGGGATCCCTGGGGTCGCGCGGGACGGGCCGCGTGGCGGACGTTCGCCGGGTACACCCGCGGCATCATCATCGTGGCCGCCACCAACGCCGTACTGGTCGGGACCGCCCTGTTCGCGCTGCGCGTGCCGCTGGCCCTGCCGCTGACCCTGCTGGAGTTCTTCGCAGCGTTCATTCCGCTGGTGGGCTCGCCCATCGCGCTGGCCGTGGCCACGGTCGTCGCGCTGGCCTCACGGGGGCCGTTCATCGCGCTCGTGGTGCTCGCCCTGATCGTGGTCGTCGGCCAGATCGAGGGCCATGTCCTGCACCCGCTCGTGCTGAGCTGGGCGGTCCGGCTGCACCCGGTGGTCGTGGCCCTGTCCGTCATCTCGGGCGGCATCCTGGCCGGTGTGATCGGCGCGGTCGTGGCCGTCCCGATGGTGTCGGTGGCCTGGTCCGTGATCAGCGAGATGCGGGCCCGGCCCGAGCCGGACCATCCCGGCCGCTCACCCGGCTGAGACGGCGCATGCCCCGGCCCGCCACCGGGAGGGACGGTCTGCGGGTCGCCGCCGGGAGGGACGGTCTGCGGGTCGCCGCCGGGGACGAGGATCCCCTGCCCGCCACCGGATACGCCGAAGCGCCCGTCGGACCGATTGCTCGGTTCCTTGTGGGAGCCGCTGTCCGCGTTGTACGAGATCTTGATCTGGC
>NZ_JBEYFS010000053.1:0-58423 GCF_040634475.1 Streptomyces sp. NPDC007095 | reverse complement strand
AAGCTGATCGTCGACGTCGAGACCAAGCAGGCCATGCGTCCCCGTGACGCCATGGCGTCGGCCGGTAAGACCCTGGTCGAGCTGTTCGGTCTGGCCCGCGAGCTCAACATCGACGCCGAGGGCATCGACATGGGCCCGTCCCCCACGGACGCCGCCCTCGCCGCTGACCTCGCGCTGCCGATCGAGGAGCTCGAGCTCACCGTTCGTTCCTACAACTGCCTCAAGCGTGAGGGCATCCACTCCGTGGGTGAGCTCGTCGCCCGCTCCGAGGCCGACCTCCTGGACATCCGCAACTTCGGTGCGAAGTCCATCGACGAGGTCAAGGCGAAGCTGGCCGGCATGGGCCTGGCCCTCAAGGACAGCCCGCCCGGATTCGACCCCACCGCTGCGGCGGACGCGTTTGGCGCGGACGACGACGCGGATGCGGGCTTTGTGGAGACCGAGCAGTACTAAGAGCTCGGGTTCCACTGCCGGTTCCAGGCTGCGGGCCGGTTCCTGGCTGGTCGCGCAGTTCCCCGCGCCCCTTACGGGGCGCGGGTCCTCCGGTGCCTCGGAAGAGGCGGCCGGATCTCCGACGGGCGATCGCCCGCTCGGACACTGACTCCGGTACCTGATACGGCCGGGGCAGACACCTAGGAGAAACACCATGCCGAAGCCCACCAAGGGTGCCCGTCTGGGCGGCAGCGCCGCGCACGAGAAGCTGCTCCTCGCGAACCTCGCGAAGTCGCTCTTCGAGCACGGCCGCATCACCACCACCGAGGCGAAGGCCCGTCGCCTGCGCCCGTACGCGGAGCGTCTGGTCACCAAGGCGAAGAAGGGTGACCTTCACAACCGCCGTCAGGTGCTCTCGGTGATCACGGACAAGAGCATCGTGCACACGCTCTTCACCGAGATCGGCCCGCGCTACGAGAACCGCCCGGGTGGCTACACCCGTATCACCAAGATCGGTAACCGCCGTGGCGACAACGCGCCCATGGCCGTCATCGAGCTGGTGGAGGCCCTGACCGTGGCCCAGCAGGCCACCGGTGAGGCCGAGGCGGCCACCAAGCGTGCCGCCAAGGACGCCGAGGTCAAGACCGAGGCTCCGGCCAAGGTCGAGGACGCCAAGGTCGAGGACGCCAAGGTCGAGGACGCCGCCGAGGCTCCCGCCGAGGAGTCGAAGGACGCCTGAGGCACTGCCTGGCTGTGAGCGGGTCCGTCCCTTCGGGGGCGGGCCCGCTTTCGTGTTCCGGCACAGATGCCGGCCTTGAGAGGATCTAGGTGTGAGTGACGAAGTACAGCCCGGGTTCGTACGGGTGCGTTTGGATCTGTCGTACGACGGGACCGAGTTCTCCGGGTGGGCCAAGCAGGCCTCGGGGCGCCGGACCGTGCAGGGGGAGATCGAGGACGCCCTCAGGACCGTCACGCGGTCCAGGGACACCACGTACGAGCTGACCGTCGCCGGGCGCACCGACGCCGGTGTGCACGCCCGCGGGCAGGTGGCGCACGTCGATCTTCCCGTCGAGCTGTGGGCCGAGCACGAGGAGAAGCTGCTCAAGCGGCTGGCCGGACGGCTGCCCAAGGACGTGCGGGTGTGGTCCCTGCGGGAGGCCCCCAGCGGGTTCAACGCCCGATTCTCCGCGATCTGGCGGCGCTACGCCTACCGCGTCACCGACAACCCCGGGGGAGTGGATCCCCTGCTGCGGGGTCACGTCCTGTGGCACGACTGGCCGTTGGACGTGGACGCCATGAACGAGGCGGCCGAGCGGCTCGTGGGCGAGCACGACTTCGCCGCCTACTGCAAGAAGCGCGAGGGCGCCACGACCATTCGTACGCTCCAGAAGCTGAGTCTGGTGCGCGGGGACGACGGGATCATCACCGCCACCGTCCGCGCCGACGCCTTCTGCCACAACATGGTGCGCTCGCTCATCGGTGCGCTGCTGTTCGTGGGGGACGGGCACCGGGGTCCCGACTGGCCAGGGAAGGTGCTCGCGGCCGGCGTACGGGACTCGGCCGTCCATGTCGTACGGCCGCACGGGCTGACGCTTGAGGAGGTCGGCTACCCCGCGGACGAACTGCTCGCCGCGCGCAACAAGGAGGCGCGGAACCGGCGGACGCTGCCGGGGGCCTGCTGCTGAACCGGCTGTCGGCGGAGGACCGGAAGGCGGTGGCACGCCCCACTGCACGGGCCGTCGGCCGGGCCATGGACGCGCCCGGTCGCAGCCTCCGTCGGGGCATGGAGGTCGGCCACGAGGACCTGCCGCGCGGAAGGCGAGGCCCCGCCCTGGACCGCTGTCCGAGGACGGGGCTGTTCAGCCGGGTCGCAGTCGTGCCTACTGCCTGACGGTGAAGTACTGCCAGGCGCCCCAGGTGCTGAGGTTGGTGTTGTCCTTACTGCTGTGGATGTACTCCGCGGCGATGCGGAACCTGCTGTTGACGGACTTGGTGAGAGACATCTGGTGGCGGCCGGCGCTGGTGGAACCGAGTGAGGAGCAGGGGGTGGTGGTCTGCGTGTGCCAGGCGCCGCTGTAGTACCGCTGCACGCGGAAGACGAGGCACTGGCCGGCCTTGTTGGGTGTGACGGTGGCGTCGAGTTGCTCCTTGGCGGTGTGGTGGTACACCCAGTAGAGAGTGCTGCCGTAGTGCGTGCTCGTGTAGTAACCGGACAGTTTCTCCGAGATCCGCACATAGGACTGCACACTTCGGGCGACGGTCTTCGGGGCGTACTGGTAGTCACCGGCGAACACCGCGCTGAACGTGGTGTTGCGGGCGAGCTTGTAGGACCCTGTCAGATTGCCGTGGGAGTCCACCGTGCCCGACTTCACCAGGACCGATGTGCCGCCGAACGGCTGAGCGTAGATCGCCACCGTTCGCTTGTTGTAGGTCGTACCCAGGTGAGCGGTGACCTTCGCGGACTGACCGTATGCGTACGTCGAGTGGTCGGTGGTGATGGTCAGGCCCGTCGAGACTCGGGACACCTGGACGGTGGCGCTGCGGCTGCCCGGCTTGTGTGAGATGTCGCCGCCGTAGGTCACCTTGTAGGTGTTGGCGCCGCCGATCTGCGGGGTGTCCGCGAACGTGAACGAACCGTCCGCGGCGACCTTCGCGTCGGTGAGTGCGACGCCGGACGGGTGTGCGAGGTCGGTCTTCGTCACCGTGACGACCCCACCGGTGGCGAAGGGCGAGCCGGAGAGCGTGCCGGACACGGTCAGCTTGTGCGTGCGGGTGGCCGTGGCCGGGGCCGCCAGAGTGACCGAGGTGGCCGGCTTGGACACCTGGACGAGGCTTGCCGTGCTCGCCGCCTCGTGTGTTGCGTCCCCCGCGTAGCTTGCGGCGTAGGTGTAAGTGCCCTCTGCCGGCGGGGTGTCGCTGAAGGTGAAGGAGCCGTCCGCCTTCGTCGTTACATCGCGCAGTGCTGTTCCGTTCCGCGTGATGTGCGCGACCTGACCTGCGGGAAGCGCCACGGACGAGGTCAACGTGCCGTCAACGGTCAACGGCCGGCCCGGGACACCCGTGCTCGGGGCGGTGAGATGGAGCGAGGTCGCCGCTTTCGGCTCCGGGACCGGAGGCGCCGCCTCGCTGACGACCGGGCCGCTCACCGTCTGCACGTCGGCGTTGTCGCCGGTGGCACCGGAGAAGGCGAGGAGCGCGGTGGACGTCAGCGTCGGTGTCGCGTCCATCACCTGCGCCCCGTCGATCCAGACGTACAGATGGCCGGCGGCCACCTGGATGTCGACCTGGTGTGTGCCCTGGCGCAGGGAGGTGCCGAGTGTGGCCATCGACTGGTAGTCGATCGCCGACGAGCCGGCCGCACTGCGGCCGACGCCCACGAAGTTCTGTGCCTTGAGCGTGTCGTTCCAGCCGGTGGCGAGCGCGATCACCGTGCCCGGCCGTCCCGCGATGCCGAGGCTGTCACCGGTCCCGCCCAGTGCGGAGGCGGAGTTCTGGGCCGGGTCGAGCAGAGTGAGCGTCATGCCCTTCCCGCCGCTGCCGGGGCCGAACTTCGTGGTGAAGGTGGCCCGCAGACCGTCGGTGCGCAGCGGCTCGGTGTACACCGCCGTGCCCGCCTGATTGCTGGTGGCCGGGGTCAGTTGGACCCCGCCGCGGTCAGCCGGCACCGCCGAGCCGTTGGTCTGCCACAGGCCGTCGTCGGCCGAGGTGGTCGTGGCGGTGCCGGTACCGGTGCCCTTGACCGGCACGTACATGGCGCCCTGGCTGTTGCCGTTCGTGTCGGTCCCGGTGCCGGTGACCTCGTAGAAGGCGCTCAGATCCGCAGCCGAACGCGGAGTGAACGTCACGTTCTGCACCGCGGTCTGCTCAGGACCGATGATCAGGCCCTCCGACAGCTGCACCGGGCTGTTGAAGTCACCTGTCGGCGCCTTGGCCTTGGTCACCGTAACCGGGATGTTGCCGGTGTTGGTGATGGTGAACGACAGCGACTTGGAGCTGCCGATCGGGACCTGGCCGAAGTCCAGTGAACTCGTGGAGAACTCCAGGTGTCCCTGCCCCGTGATGGCCGTCGCGCTGACCGGCAGGCTCAGCGTGTGTGTGGCGCCGCCGCCGCTGCTGCTGACCACGAGCGCGTCGCTGTCGACCTGGTCGCCGGTCGGGGTGTAGGTGACCGAGAGCACGAACGAGCCACCGGCCGGTACGACCGTCCCCGCGCTCGGCAGGCCCGAGGCGGAGAAGGCGCCGCCGGGCGAGTCGACCGAGTCGATGGTCTCCGGTTCGGTACCGGTGTTGGTGATCTGAAGGTTCAGCGTCGAAGTGCTGCCGGTGGGCACTTCCCCGAAGTCCAGGGCGGCGGGTGCCGCCCCGAGGCCGGGCCTGGTGCCGACGCCGTGGAGGGCGAAGACCAGCTTCTGGCCGTCCGACAGGTTCGCGGTCAGCGTGCCGTTGATGCCGCCGGTGGCGGTGGGGGCGAAGGTGATCGGAACGTCCAGGGTGGCGTCCGCCGCCAGTGCCGTGGGCTGCTCGGGGGTGGGTACGGCGGACGGGTCGACCGAGAACGCGCCGGAGGCCTTGAGCCCCGTGACGCTGACGTCCTGCGTGGCCGTCAGTTTCATCTCGGCGGAGCCGCTGTCGCCCACACCGACCTGACCGAAGTCCAGCGAGGCCGCGGTCAGAGCCGTCCTGGCCGGGCTGCCGAAGCCGTAGAGCACACCGTCCCGGGTGCCGACGTACACCTTGCCGCCCTCGGCGGTCGGCGTGCTGAACTTGGTCGCGGTACCGATCGGCGCGGACCACAGCAGCTGGAGCAGGCCGTTGCCGTCGGGAGTGGGGCTGTAGGCGCGCAGGGTGCCGTCGGCCCCGGAGGCGTTGCTCGCGGAGGTCATCCACACCAGGGCACTGGATTCGTCCGTGCCGTCGGACGTGACCAGGGGAGAGCCGCTGGTGTAGCCGAAGGTGTCCTGGCTCTGGCCGGTGAGGGTGAGCGTGGGCGTACCGCCGTTGCGCACGCCGTACTTGAGAGCGCGCAGCGGACCCTGGTTGCCGACGACGTAGACATAGCCGCCGTCGCCGCCCCAGAACGCGGGGTGCCCCCACATGCCCTGGTAGGGGCCGGACGCGCTCACCGCGGCGTCGCCGCCCTGGGCTCCCTGGCCCATGCCGCCGAGGTTGTCGCGGTCGAGCAGGAACACCCGTCCGTCCTTGCCCTGCTGGATCAGCAGGTGCGGGTGCTCGCTGGTACCGAAGCCGTCCGGCAGCGCCATCGGGGCGCCCGAGGAGATGTCCTGGTCGTTGAGGTCCAGGGTGGAGGCGTCGCTCGGGCTGAAGAAGTCGGCTGTACCGAGGGTGTTGTCCGCGCCGACCTGGAGGCGTACGACGGACTCGGCCAGGGTTCCCTGAACGGTCTTGCCCGGCCCGGGCGCCGGGCTGATGCCGTTCCCGGTGCTGAAGAAGATCCGGCCGGACCCGTCCGAGACCAGTCCGCCACCCGACTGCCAGATGCCGGCGCCGCCGGTGCCGGCACCGGTCGCCGTGGCCCACATCGAGGTGATGCTGTGCCCGGTGGTGCTCACCCCGACCACATAGCCGCGGTACGGCCACGCGTCACAGTGGCCGCCGAAGCCCGCGTAGACGACGCCGTCCATCAACAGCAGGCCCGGGCGCTGCTGCTCGTAGTAGGCGTCGAACTTGGCGCTCGGGTCGTTGACGGGGCTTCCGGCGATGGTGACCGGCCACCCCGGGCGCTCGGCTCCGGAGGCCGGGTCCACTGCGTGCATCAGCCACGTCGGGTGGCGGTGCGTGGAGGTGCCGTCGTCGACCTTGGTGGTGAAGTAGAGGGCGTTGGTGGCCGGGTCGTAGACGGGAGTCGCGGTCGCCCCCACATTGGGTGTCAGGTCCCCGCAGCCGATCGCCGAGGCCGGCCATGCCGGTCCGTAGTTCTTGCTCCACTCGATCGCACCGGTGGCGCGATCGAGGCCGTACACGGTGTTGCTCTCGGTGACCGCGATCACCTGGTCGCCCAGCACCAGGGGCTGGGCGTATATCTGCCCGTCCAGTTTCGTGGCGAAGAGCCGGCCGAAGGCGGACGACTGGACAACAGCCGGGGAGAGCCCGGCCTCGTTCTGGTCCCAGTTGGTGCGCAAGTTGTCGATGCCCTGGGTGGTTTGGTCGGCCTGGGCCGAGGATGCCACCAGGCTGATCGTCGTGCCGATCAGTGCCGCAGCGGCCACGGCCACTGTGGCGAACAGCCATCTGCGCCGCCGGTTGCGATGGCGGCCACCGCGTGCGGGCACGGAAAACCCGGGCAAATCGGGACCTCCCCCTAGTGTTCGCACCCGGAATGGTCACAGGTGCGGCGCAAACGTGAAGACTGAGTGGTTGTTCTTACCATCAGTTGACCTTTTTGCGCACTGCGGGGGCGTGCTTCGCTGCTGCGCGGCGCCACTGCTACCCCTGTGACTCGTGATGAAACCATCACGTAACAAGGTTGTTGAGTCTTAAAGGGGAGATCCGGTTATGCTTTCGCGGTCCGGCTGAAAGTTCGAATTTGGGGCAGCCGGGCTCGGGGTGGGTTCACAGGTCCGTTCCAGGTCCTGGGGGGGTTCATGAACAGTGCAGTGAGTGCTGCGGCGCGCGCTGAGCGTCCTCATCGACGCAGACGCGAGCCGGAGAGCCATGGGCTCTTGCCACAGCCGCCGGACGACGCCGAGAAGTACTCGTACACGCGCCGTCACCTGTGGGTCCTGACGCTGGGCTCGCTGATCAGCTTCGCCTGTCTCGCGGTGAGCCAGTTCCTGTTCACGGCGTCCAGCCCGTGGTTCTGGCTGACGATGCCGCTGCTCGCCTTCGTGGTCGCGGACTACCTGATCTCGCTGTACCTGGACGGGCTCAGCAAGGACTTCGACATCAAGGCGCACAAGCTGCTGGTGCGGGACTGGCGGCCCGCCGTCCACCCGAGCGTGGACGTCTTCCTGCCGGTGTGCGGTGAGCCGCTGGAGGTGCTGCACAACACCTGGGTCAACGTGAACCGGCTCGCGGGCACCTACCGGGGCGTCGTCAAGGTGTACGTGCTGGACGACGCCGACGACCCGGAGGTCGGCGCCATGGCGCGGGACTTCGGCTTCCACTACGTGGTGCGGCCGAACCGCGGTTGGTTCAAGAAGGCCGGCAACCTCCACCACGCCTTCGGGATCACCGACGGCGACCACATCCTCATCCTCGACGCCGACTTCGCGCCGCGCGCCGACCTGCTCGACGAACTGCTGCCGCACATGGACGCCGACGAGCGGATCGGGATCGTGCAGTCGCCGCAGTTCTTCCGGATCACCGACCGGCAGAACTGGATCGAGCGCGGCGCGGGAGCGGTGCAGGAGCAGTTCTACCGGTCCGTGCAGACCTCCCGCGAGGACAAGGACGGATCGATCTGCGTCGGCTCGTGCGCGGTGTACCGGCGCGCGGCCCTCGCCCAGATCGGCGGCATCACGCTGATCGAGCACTCCGAGGACATGTACACCGGTTTCGACCTGCGGGCGCTGGGCTGGAAGCTGTGCTACGTGCCCGTCGCGCTGTCGGCCGGTGTGTGCCCGGACACCGCCGGTGCCTTCCACAACCAGCAGTACCGCTGGTGCATGGGCTCGTTGTCGCTGCTGACCAGCAAGCGGTTCTGGGAGATGGACCTCAAGTTCCAGACGCGGCTGTGCTACGTCTCCGGGTTCCTCTACTACCTGCAGACCGCCCTCGCGACCTTCCTCGCCCCGCTGATCCCGCTCGGGCTGCTCATCCTGCGGCCCGATCTGCTGCGCGCCGAGGCCTCGCTCTGGGTGCTGCCCAGCGTGGCGTACGTGACGCTGGTGCTGCCGCTGTGGCACCGGGCGCCGTACCGCCTGGAGGCCTGGTCGGTTCGCGTGATGTACGGGTGGTCGCATGTCTTCGCCGTGTGGGACGTGTTGCGCGGACGTCCGATGGGTTGGAAGCCGACCGGCTCGCAGGGCGCCAAGAAGAACGGCATGCGCCGGTACTGGACCGGAATGATCGTGTGGAGCGCCGGGACCGCGGTGCTGTGGATCGGCGTCGCCGCCTGGCGCATGCTCACGCTCTATCCGCCGGACTTCGCGCTGATGCTGTCCGCCGGCCTCTTCTATGCCATGGTCGTCGGGCGCGTGCTCGTCCAGCCTCGGGAGCAGATCGCGTGATGAGTCGTTTTCGTGCGCTGGCGGCAGTCCTGCTCGCCGGCGCACTCCTCGCCGGCTGCAGCACGTTCTCCGAGCAGGGCCGGGACGAGTACCGACGGGCCCAGGGCGAGGCGGCGGACCCCGGCGAGTCAGCGGCCACCGAGACGGCCAAGCCGGAACCCCCGTATGACGTACGCCCGTTGCTGAAACCTGCGAAGAAGTACCTCGGCCTGGCCGCCGAAGGCGCGCCCGCCGACATGAAGAACGTCGACGCCTTCGCGAAGTCCGCGGGCAAGAAGCCCAACCTGATCGAGTTCTACTCGGCGTGGGGCGACCGCTACGAGACGGCCGCCGTACAGAACGCCCGGGACTACAAGGCGCTGCCCTTCATCGCCTGGGAGCCCTTCGACAAGACGCTGGGGCAGATCGCCTCCGGCGCCGACGACGCGTACATCCGCGGCTACGCGAGGTCCGTCAAGGAGCTCAACCTGCCGGTGGCGATCAGCTTCGGGCACGAGATGAATGCCTTCTGGTACCCCTGGGGCACGAAGAAGGCCACCGCCGCGCAGTTCGTCGCCGCGTACCGGCACGTCCACGACCTCTTCGACCAGGAGGGCGCCACCCAGGTCATCTGGGTGTGGAGCCCGAACGTGATCAACCCGGTGCCGACCGTGCGCCTGAAGCCGTACTGGCCGGGCGAGGAGTACGTCGACTGGGTCGGAGTCATCGGCTACTACGCCCGCACCGGCCCCTCCACCTTCTCGACTCTGTACGGGCCGACGACGACCCAGATCCGTGCCTTCACCAAGAAGCCCGTGATCATCGCGGAGACGGCGGCCGAGGCCGGGCAGCGCAAGCCGGCCGACATTACCGACCTTTTCAAGGGGACGGCCGCACACGACGACGTGATCGGCTTCGTCTGGTTCAACTTCGACAAGGAAGCGGACTGGCGCATCACCAGCGGTCCGGCCACGACGCGCACCTTCCGCGAGCAGGCCGCCGCCTCCCGCTTCGGATTCGATGTGACCAAGCCATGAGCAGCAGACAGCCGCAGCCGCCGCAGGAACACCAGCAGCAGTACCAGCAGTACCAGGAGTACCAACAGGAGTCGTACGGGCAGGACTCGTACGCGTGGCCGCCCCAGCAGCAGGCGTATCCGCCGTACTACGAGACGTACGACCCGTACGCGGAGCCCTCGGCCCCTTCGAGCCCCGGAACCCCGGTCCGTGCGACCGGACCGGAGCCCGAACCCGAACCCGAGCCCGACGACCCCGGCTACACACTGCCCGCCGTCCCCGAGTCCTCCTGGGCCGTGGACAACCGGCGCGGCAAGCTGCTCGGGCGCGGAGTGCTGGGGTGCCTGCTGCTGGTGCAGGCCGGGCTCTCGCTGCGGCTTCGGGGGACGGCCTTCCAGGACGAGGCGCTCTACATCGCCTCCGGCCACTACGAACTGAACAACCTGCTGCACGGCACCAAGCTGCCGGTCGACTTCGCGGGCTACTTCTCCGGCCACCCGAAGCTGTACCCGGTGCTCGCCGCCGCCGTGGACTCGTACTTCGGGCTGACCGGCGTCCGGGTCCTGAGCCTGTTGTTCATGCTGGCCGCCACCGGCCTGCTGTACGCGGTGACCCGGCGCCTGTTCAACCTGCGGGCGGCGCTCGGCGCGGCCGCCCTCTTCTCCGTCCTCCAGTCGACGACCGTGCTCGGCAACTTCGCCACGTACGACGCCGCCGCGATCTTCCTGCTCGCCCTGTCGATGTACGCCGTCGTGCGCACCGACCGGATGCGCTCGGCGGCCGTCCTGCTGGCCGCGCCACCGGCCGCGCTGGCCTTCGCCGTGAAGTACGCCTCCGGCCTGTATCTGCCGACGCTGGTGCTGCTCGCGGTGGTCACCGCGCACCGGCACCGCGGGGTGAAGACCCTGGGCCGCGGGGTGTTCCTCGGCACGGGCATCGGGGCGCTGCTCGGCGCCGGGTACGTTCTTTCCGGGCCGCTCGGCGGCATCAGCTCCACCACCACCAACCGGGCCCAGGGCGCCGATTCCGCCATGAAGCTGCTGGAGCACAGCGCCGAGTGGGGCGGTCTGGTCTTCCTGGCGGCGCTCGTCGGCTCGGTCGCGTACGCGCTGCGCGGGCGGATGGGCGAGATGCCGTGGATCGAGGGGGAGACCGCCGGGCGGGTGCGGCGCGCCGGGCTCGGAGTGGTGCTCACCGGGACGGCGCTGCTGGCACCGGCGTACCAGATCCATCTGCACACCGAGGTCTCGCTCTACAAGCACGTCGGCTTCGGCCTGTTCTTCGCCGCGCCCATGGCGGGCCTGGGCATGGCCCGCCTGGTCGGCCCGCACTTCCGGCATCCACAGCTCGGGATCATGGTGTATGTCCTCGCGCTGGTGTTCGGCATGGTGCAGGCGCAGAAGGCGTACAGCTTCCCGGACTCCTCGCCGATGGTCGCCTATCTGCGCACGGTGGCCCACGTCGACAAGAAGGGGTTCTACCTGGCAGAGGAGCAGGAGGTACCCGCGTACTACCTGCGCGACGTCACCGGCTGGAACCAGTGGCAGAACACCTACTTCATGGACTACCGGGGCAAGGACGGCAAGCAGCACACCGGTCCCGACGCCTTCGAACAGGCGGTGCGCGACGGGCGCTTCGACGTGATCGTGATGCACGGCTCGGTGACCCCGGCGACGTACGAGGCGGTCAAGAAGGGGCTGAAGGGCAACACGCACTACCGCCTGGCCGCGGTCTTCCCGTTCACGACGAGCAGCGGTCAGAACGCCTACCGGATCTGGGTCAAGCGATGAGCGGCACGACGGCGGTCGACGGCGGTACGGCGGCGGGGTACGAGCCCGCCTCGGAGACGTCCGCGGGCGCCGGTTCCGGAGGACGGAGGGCGCGGCGCGAGGCCGAGCAGCACACCGGTGACCGCGGTGGGCGCCTCGCGGCGCTGCTCGTCTTCCTGCTGCCCTCGGCCGCCGCGCTGGCGCTGATCCTGCGCGGGATCGGCCATCGACAGCTGTGGCGCGACGAGCACGCCACCTGGTGGGCGGCGACGCTCTCCTTCCACGACCTGAGCCAGCTGATCCGCTCCATCGACGTGGTGTTCACCCCGTACTACGTGCTGATGCACTTCTGGGTCTCGCTCGCCGGGGACTCACCGACCGCGATGCGTATCCCGGGGGCCCTGGCCATGGCCTCCTCCGCGGGACTGCTCGCTCTGCTCGGGCGGCGGCTGTTCACCACGCAGACCGGGGTGCTCGCCGGCTTCCTGTTCGCGGTGGTGCCGACGGTGACGCGCTACGGGCAGGAGATCAGGCCGTACGCCTTCGCCGTGGCCGCCGTGCTCCTGTCGACGCTGCTGCTCGCCAGGGCGCTGGAGCAGCCCGGCTTCAAGGTGTGGGTGGGCTACACCCTCACCGTGCCGATGATCGGCTGGAGCCATCTGGCCTCGCTCGCGGTGCTCGGTGCGCATGTCGTGATGGTCCTGATGGCCCGGCGTTCGGGGGACCGGATCGTGGGCTGGGCGTACGCGGCGGCGGGCACCGTCGGCCTGTGCTTCGTCATCCCGATGGCGATCCAGGGCACGGGCCAGAGCGGGCAGATCGCCTGGAACAACCCCGTCATGAAGGACCTGGTCGACTTCCCGAAGAACCTCTTCGGGTCCTGGGCGGTGGCCACGCCGGTGATGGCGCTGGGCGCTCTGGGCCTGTTCTTCGCGGGCCGCCGGGCGCTTCCGCTGGCCGTGTGGATCGTGCTGCCGCCGCTGGCGACCTATGTCACCGCGTCCAAGCTGCATCTCTTTCTGCCGCGCTATCTGCTGTTCACGGCGCCCGCCTGGGTGCTGCTCGCCGCGGTCGCGGTCTGCCGGATCGCCGGGCCGGTGGCCGGGCCGAAGGCGGGTACGGGGGCCGCGGCCCGGCGTGGGTTCGGCTGGGTGCTTGCCGCGGCAGCGGCCGCAGGGCTCGCCTGGCAGGCGCTCCCGGGCATCCGCGAGACCCGCGAGAACGCGCTCGGGGAGCCCGACTTCCGCGGCGCGGCCCAGCTCATCGAGGCCGGGCAGCGGAAGGGCGACGGGATCGTGTTCAGCGGGGCGCTGTCGGAGCGCCGGGCGATGGACTACGAGCTGCGCGACGACAAGGGACGTCCGCGGGACGTGCTCATGTACCGCACCCCGCAGGAACTGGGCTCCTTCGGCGCCGCGGAGTGCCCGCGACCCGCGAAGTGCCTGGCGAACGCCGACCGGCTGTGGCTGGTGTCCACCACGCTCGACGGACAGCCGCTCAGCGGTATGTCGAAGGCGACGGCGACCGCGGTCGAGCGAGGCTTTCGCGTCGTGAAGACACGCAAGCTGGACAGCCTCACGCTGGTGCTGTTCGAAAAGTCCGCCAAGGCGGCCACGGGCGACACGTCAGGGAAGAAGGACGACGCCGCCCAGCGCAAGATCCACACCTGAGCGCAGCGGCCTTCCGGGTGCCGCGCCGGACACGGCCGTCCGGCGGGGGGAAATTTAAGATGACATATGGGGAGGAGAAGGGGAATGACGAACAACCTGGGAGCGGGCACTGCCGTCACTGTGGTGATGCCGACCTACAACGAGGCGGCCAATCTGCCGAGAATGGCCGAAGCCGTACTTCAACTGCCGCTCGACGGCCTTCACTTGAAGATCGTGGACGACTCCAGCCCGGACGGAACCGGCAGGATCGCCGACGAGCTGGCGGAGAAGTACAACACCAAGGGGCGGCGCCGGATGAGCGTGCTGCACCGCACCGAGAAGGACGGGCTAGGGCGCGCCTACGCGGCCGGGATGAGCCTCGCGCTCGACGAGGGCGCCGAGTACGTCGTCCAGATGGACGCCGACGGCAGCCACCCCGTCGAGGCCGTGCCCCGGATGCTCGGCACGGCCCTGGCCAACGGGGTGGGCCTGGTCATCGGCAGCCGGTACGTCGAGGGCGGCTCGCTGGACGAGGACTGGGGCGCGCACCGCGTCCTGCTCTCCCGCTTCGCCAACCGGTACGCCCGTACCGTGCTCGGCACCCGGATCCGGGACATCACGGCCGGGTTCAACCTCTGGTCGGCCCAGGCTCTGCGCGACATCGACCTGGCCACGCTGGACAGCGCCGGCTACAGCTTCCAGGTCGAGCTGAAGTACAAGGCCGTACGGGCGGGGCACAGCGCCGTCGAGATCCCGATCCGTTTCGAGGAGCGGACCGAGGGGGTCTCGAAGATGACGCTGAAGACACAGCTGGAGTCGGCGGTGGTGCCGATCCGGCTGCGTATGAAGAACAAGTGACCCGGGTCCCGGGTGCGGGAGGCGGCCGGCCGGTTACTGGTTGGCCGCCGTCGACGCCTGGGCCTCGCCACGGCGGCGGATCTGGCGGAAGGCGAACTCGGCCAGGTCGTCGCCGGTCGTGAAGACCTTGGCGTCCTTCGTCGTCACGTCCTTGCCGTTGATGAAGCCGGCCAGCGTGAAGTAGGCGTAACGGCCGTAGGAGTTGGTGGTCGAGCGACAGACCGCCGTACGGCAGAAGTTGGCGACGCCCTGGCCGGACAGCGACGTGATGATGCTCTTGCTGTCCGCCTCGGACTTCGCCTTGGCCGCCTGAGCGGCGGTGTTGAAGACCGCGACGCCGACGGTCACCCCGACGCCGTCCTTGCTGTAGGTGACGCGCATCAGCCGGGTGCAGTCGTTCTTGGTGAGCACCGCGGGCAGTGTGCCCTGCACGGCCGACGCGCACTTCTCCGTCGAGGCGGTGGGGCCCTTGCGGTAGACGCGGTCACCCATCGTCAGCTGCGAACCGGGGAAGAGGATGTCCGGGCTGAGCGGCGCGGTGTCCTTCTGCACGCTGGATATGAAGTCCATCGGATCCAGCGGCGGCGGCGCCGAGGTCGGAGCGAACGTCGGTACCGGCGCCGTGCTGTCGCTCGGGATGGTCGCGGTGGCGGGCAGCTTGCTGGGCGCGTTCCCGGCCTGGTTGTCCCCGTTAGAGGAGACGACGGCCACGGCGACGGCAGCGCCGACCGCGATCGTGGCGACCGCCGAGCCGACGATCACCAGCAGCCTGCGCCTCCGGTTGCGTGTCTCGGACGCCTCGGCGAGTGCCGCCCAGTCCGGAGTCTGGTTCCGACGTCCCCAATCGGGTTGCTGAGAACCAGGCTTCCAGGGATCCCACGGAGGCTCCCCCTGCCCACCCTGCCCATAACTCATGGGCCGCATCTTAGACGGGGTAAGGGGGGTGGCGTTCCGCACCGGAGGGCACTTGAGCCCCTAGCGTGACCTGAGTGCGCAAGGGCAAAACTGACATCTCCGGGTGGTTGGTGCGACACGCTTCGACGGGCTTCCCGGCACCGGCCGTCCGGTGACGCCGGGTAGTCGGATCGTCGCGGAGGCGAGGGCTGCCTTACTCTGTCTCCAGTGACTGTTCGCGTGGCCCTGGGTGCCGAGGCACCCGGGTCGCGAACCCGCGTTTTGACCCTTCCGGGCAAGCGCGGGTACTCTTGCAGTTCGTTATGTGTATTGGCTTGCTCATTCTCACGTGAGGGGCCCTTACACCGGTCCACCGGGGCCGATGACCAGCGACCAGCACTCGGTATGCGTCACCGAGGTGCGGTCAGGGCTGTCGTGATCGTCCGTGGTGGCCATGTCAGGACCCACTCACTGAAGAAGCGAAGGCTACGACCGTGCGTACGTACAGCCCCAAGCCCGGCGACATCACTCGCCAGTGGTACGTCATCGACGCCCAGGATGTCGTCCTGGGCCGTCTGGCGACCACTGCCGCGAACATCCTGCGGGGCAAGCACAAGCCGATCTTTGCGCCGCACGTCGATGCTGGTGACTTCGTCATCATCATCAACGCCGACAAGGTGCACCTCTCCGGCAACAAGAAGACCCAGAAGCTGGCGTACCGCCACTCCGGTTACCCGGGTGGTCTGCGCTCCGTCCGTTACGACGAGCTGCTGGCGAAGAACCCCGAGAAGGCCGTCGAGAAGGCCATCAAGGGCATGATCCCCAAGAACACCCTGGGCCGTCAGGTGCTCTCGAAGCTGAAGGTCTACGCGGGCGAGAACCACCCGCACGCTGCCCAGCAGCCGGTCCCGTTCGAGATCACCCAGGTCGCGCAGTAGTTCCGGCCACCACCCCCTAAGACAGAAAAGAATCTGAGGAGAATCGTGGCCGAGACCACCGTTGAGCAGCCGGTCGAAGAGACTGAGCTCGTCGACATCGAGAACTACACCACCGAGTCCGAGGTCCCCGTCGAGGGTGAGTACACCTCGGAGTCGCTCGCGGGCCGCTTCGGTGACCCGCAGCCGGCCGCCGGCCTGGGCCGTCGCAAGAACGCCATCGCCCGCGTCCGGATCGTCCCGGGCACCGGCAAGTGGAAGATCAACGGTCGCACCCTTGAGGACTACTTCCCCAACAAGGTGCACCAGCAGGAAGTCAACGAGCCCTTCAAGGTGCTCGAGCTCGACAACC
Organism: Streptomyces sp. NPDC007095; assembly: GCF_040634475.1. Lineage (NCBI taxonomy): Bacteria > Bacillati > Actinomycetota > Actinomycetes > Kitasatosporales > Streptomycetaceae > Streptomyces > Streptomyces sp. NPDC007095. The sequence goes on along the minus strand of NZ_JBEYFS010000053.1, from coordinate 42,350 downwards.
GCTACGACGTCATCGCCCGCATCTCGGGTGGCGGCGTCTCCGGTCAGGCCGGTGCGCTCCGTCTCGGTGTCGCCCGCGCGCTGAACGAGGCGGACGTGGACAACAACCGCCCGGCCCTGAAGAAGGCCGGCTTCCTCAAGCGCGACGACCGTGCGGTCGAGCGCAAGAAGGCCGGTCTCAAGAAGGCCCGTAAGGCTCCGCAGTACAGCAAGCGTTAATCACTGGCTGCTGCGTATTCGTACGACCGTTCGCCCCGGCGGCACGCTGTGTGCCGCCGGGGCGTTCGTTTATCACAGCCCAGGGCGTATAACGGCACAAGGCGCTCAAAGGCTTGCATGATCGGATGACTTCCGAAAACTGAGCTTCATCAGGAGGACACCAGTGGGACGACTCTTCGGCACGGACGGCGTGCGCGGTGTCGCCAACGCGGATCTGACGGCCGAGCTTGCGCTCGGTCTCTCCGTGGCGGCGGCACATGTGCTGGCCGAGGCGGGTACGTTCGAGGGCCACCGGCCGGTGGCAGTGGTCGGGCGGGACCCACGTGCGTCCGGGGAGTTCCTGGAAGCGGCCGTGGTCGCGGGCCTGGCCAGCGCGGGTGTGGACGTCCTGCTCGTCGGTGTGCTGCCCACCCCCGCGGTGGCGTACCTCACCGGTGCGCTGGGCGCCGACCTCGGCGTGATGCTCTCGGCCAGCCACAACGCCATGCCCGACAACGGCATCAAGTTCTTCGCCCGCGGCGGCCACAAGCTCGCCGACGAGCTGGAGGACAGGATCGAGGGCGTCTACGAGGAGCACCGCACCGGCGCGCCCTGGGACCGGCCCACCGGCGCCGGGGTCGGGCGCGTGCGCGCGTACGACGAGGGGCTCGACCAGTACGTCGCCCACCTCCTCGGCGTGCTCCCGAACCGTCTCGACGGCCTGAAGGTCGTCCTCGACGAGGCGCACGGCGCCGCCGCCCGAGTGTCTCCCGAGGCCTTCACGCAGGCCGGTGCCGAGATCATCACGATCGGCGCCTCGCCCGACGGCCTGAACATCAACGCCGGCTGCGGCTCCACCCACCTCGACCTCCTGAAGGCCGCTGTCGTCGAGCACGGGGCCGACCTCGGTATCGCGCACGACGGCGACGCCGACCGCTGCCTCGCCGTGGACCACACGGGTGCCGAGGTGGACGGCGACCAGATCCTGGCCGTACTCGCGCTGGCGATGCGGGAGCGTTCCGCACTGCGCTCCGACACTGTCGTCGCGACGGTCATGTCCAACCTGGGCTTCAAACTGGCCATGGAGCGCGAGGGCGTCTCCCTCATCCAGACCGCGGTCGGCGACCGCTATGTCCTGGAGGAGATGAAGGAGCACAACTACGCGCTCGGCGGTGAGCAGTCCGGGCACGTGATCATCCTCGACCACGCCACCACCGGTGACGGCACGCTGACCGGCCTGCTGCTGGCGGCCCGGATCGCCCAGACCGGCCGTACGCTCCAGGACCTCGCGTCCGTCATGGAGCGGCTGCCGCAGGTTCTCATCAACGTCCCCGACGTCGACCGCACCCGGGTGCAGAGCTCCGCCGAACTCGCGACCGCGGTCGCCGAGGCCGAGCGGGAACTCGGCTCCACCGGCCGCGTCCTGCTGCGCCCCTCCGGCACCGAGCCGCTCGTCCGGGTCATGGTCGAGGCCGCCGACATCGACCACGCACGGTCGGTGGCGGGCCGGCTCGCGGACGCGGTGAAGTCGGCGCTGGGCTAGGGCCTGTCCGGCGGAGCATGCCGCAGACGTGGGGATTGGCACGCACATCTGCGGCGTTGTCGTCGGTTGCCGACTCCCCCGAGCTCTCGGCTTCGCTCGAGCAGGGGGGACCCCCATCGCGTCGACGCCCTCCTCCGCCTTGCAGCTGCACGCACCAAGCCCCGCTCACCAGCGTCGATGAGGCACCGCCCGATTCCTGCGACCTGATCTGCCGGACAGGCCCTAGAACCGACCTGTTCTGGCGGTACGTTCACGCTGCTGGGCCCAGAGCCACTTCTGGGCCAGCAGCGTGAGCGTGCCGGCGAGGATGATGCCGAGCAGGTTCAGCAGCAGTTGCACCGTCGATCCCCAGGTCTGGGCGGTGTCCCCGTAGCTCAGGGCCACGGCCGCGTTGGCGGCGGCCGGGACGGTGGTCACGGAGATGGCGACGCCGACCAGGGCGCCCGACTTGGCGGAGGTCAGCGAGAGCGTGCCGGCGATGCCCGCGAGCACCGCGACGACGAAGGAGAAGGCGTCGGGCGCGTAGACGAAGCTCGTGTTGGGTCGCGCACCCTTCAGCTCGGCCTGGCTGAACAGGCCGACCATGTCCATGAAGATGCTGAAGAACACGGTCGTCGCCATCGCCACGGCGAAGCCCACCAGCAGCGCGATCAGCGACCGCGCCGCGAGCCGTGGATGCCGCTGCACGAGGGCCGTACTGAACCCCGCCAGGGGCCCGAACTCCGGGCCGACCGCCATCGCGCCCACGATCAGGATCGCGTTGTCGAGGACCACACCGCAGGCCGCGATCATCGTGGCCAGCGTGAGGAAGGCGACGTAGGTGACCGAGAGCGTCGACTCCTCGTGCGTCGCGTCGGCCAGGTGCTCCCACAGCACCGCGTCCGCACCCTCGCCCGGCGACTCCCGCTGGGCCTTGTCGGCGCGCTTCGACAGCGACAGATCGATGTTCTCGACGGCGATCGACCCGGTCCGGTCGAGCTCCATCTCCCGCAGCGTGCCGATCAGTTCGTCGCCCGCCTCGCGCGCGACGTCGCACATGACGACGTCCCCGGCCGGGTTGCGGGCGGCGCCCGCGAGCACGACGAGATGGGTCGTGCCGACGGTCCGCTCGATCAGCCGTACGACGTCGTCGGTGCGGTCGGCCGGGGTGATCAGACGCAGATGCAGCATGCGGCGCAGGCTATACGCACTGGATGACGGCCTTGCGGCCCGGGACTACAGCTTGCGCAGGCTCAGGCGCTGCACCTTGTGGTCCGGGCCCTTGCGCACGACGAGGGTGGCCCGGCCCCGGGTGGGCGCCACGTTCTCCAGCAGGTTGGGCTTGTTGATGGTGCGCCAGGTCGTGCGCGCGTAGTCGAGCGCCTCCTCCTCGGAGACCTGCGTGTACCTGCGGAAGTAGGAGTCGGGTTTCTGGAAGGCGGTCTGGCGGAGCTTCTTGAACCGGTTGAGGTACCAGCGCTCGATGTCCTCGGCGCGGGCGTCGACGTACACGCTGAAGTCGAAGTAGTCGGCGAGACCGACGCGGGTGCGGCCGTCCTTGCCGGGGAGGGCGGGCTGCAGGACGTTCAGGCCCTCGACGATGAGGATGTCCGGGCGGCGGACGGTGAGCCGCCGGTCGGGGACGATGTCGTAGATCAGGTGGGAGTAGACGGGGGCCGTGACCTCGTCCTTACCCGCCTTGATGTCGGCGACGAACCGGGTGAGGGCGCGACGGTCGTACGACTCGGGGAAACCTTTCCTCGACATCAGGCCGCGCGCCTCCAGCTCCTTGGTGGGGAGCAGGAAGCCGTCCGTGGTCACCAGTTCGACGCGTGGGTGTTCGGGCCAACGGGAGAGCAGGGCCTGCAGCAGGCGCGCGACGGTGGACTTGCCGACGGCGACCGACCCGGCCACCCCTATGACGAACGGGGTGCCGGACTGGGAGCCCTTCTCGCCGAGGAAGGTGTTCAGCGCTCCTCTGAGCCCGTCCGTGGCGCCGACGTACAGATTGAGCAGCCGGGACAGCGGCAGATAGATGTCCCGCACCTCGTCGAGGTCGATGACATCGCCCAGACCGCGCAGCTTCTCGACCTCCTCGGCGGTCAGCGGCAGCGGCGTCTTTTCGCGCAGCACGCTCCACTCGGCTCGGGTGAGGTCGACGTAGGGAGTCGCCTCCGGCCTGTGCCGGTGGGCGCTCCGGGGCATCGGGGAGACCGGAGAGATCACAGTCCATTGTTACGGGAGTGTGGACCGGGTGGGGGGTGGGGTGGGTCACGTAGTCGGCTACTCGGGGTCACGCGGGAGCGTCCAAGGGCGTCCAGGGGGCCGGGGGACCCACCGAAAGGCAGCTGGAATTTCCGAATTCGGGCACGGAGTGCCGGGTTCGGGGGGCTGTTGGCGCTTAGGCTGCGGCGCATGTGCGGAATCGTGGGATACGTGGGGTCGCAGTCGGCGCTTGATGTGGTGATGGCCGGGCTGAAGCGGCTGGAGTACCGGGGGTACGACTCGGCGGGTGTCGCCGTGCTGGCGGACGGGGGGCTCGCCGCCGCGAAGAAGGCCGGGAAACTGGTCAACCTGGAGAAGGAGCTGGTCGGCCGGCCGCTGCCGACCGGGTCGACGGGGATCGGGCACACGCGCTGGGCCACGCACGGGGGGCCCACGGACGCGAACGCCCATCCGCATCTCGACAACGCGGGGCGCGTCGCCGTCGTGCACAACGGGATCATCGAGAACTTCGCGCTGCTGCGTGCGGAGTTGGCCGAGCGCGGGCACGAGCTGACCTCCGAGACCGACACCGAGGTGGTCGCACACCTGATCGCCGAGGAGTTCTCGGCGTGCGACGACCTGGCGGAGGCGATGCGGCTGGTGTGCCGCCGCCTGGAGGGCGCGTTCACGCTGGTCGCGGTGCACGCGGACGATCCGGACGTGGTGGTGGGGGCGCGGCGGAACTCGCCGCTCGTGGTGGGCGTCGGGGAGGGCGAGGCCTTTCTCGCCTCGGATGTCGCCGCGTTCATCGCCCACACGCGGTCGGCGATCGAGCTGGGTCAGGACCAGGTGGTGGAGCTGCGCCGGGACGGCGTGACGGTGACCGGTTTCGACGGCCGTCCGGCGGACGTGCGCTCTTATCACATCGACTGGGACGCGTCGGCCGCGGAAAAGGGGGGTTATGACTACTTCATGCTCAAGGAGATCGCCGAGCAGCCCAAGGCGGTCGCCGATACGCTCCTGGGCCGGATCGACGCGGCAGGTTCACTGACGCTCGACGAGGTGCGGATCCCGGTTCACGAGCTGCGCGAGGTCGACAAGGTCGTCATCGTGGCCTGCGGGACCGCCTTCCACGCCGGGCTGATCGCCAAGTACGCCATCGAGCACTGGACGCGGATCCCGTGCGAGGTGGAGCTCGCGAGCGAGTTCCGGTACCGGGATCCGATTCTCGGTACGCGGTCGCTGGTGATCGCCATCTCCCAGTCCGGCGAGACCATGGACACGCTGATGGCGCTGCGGCACGCCCGCGAGCAGGGCTCCAAGGTGCTGGCGATCTGCAACACGAACGGTTCGACGATCCCGCGCGAGTCGGACGCGGTGCTCTACACGCACGCGGGTCCTGAGGTCGCCGTAGCGTCCACCAAGGCCTTCCTGACGCAGCTGGTCGCCTGTTATCTGGTCGCGCTGTACCTGGGCCAGGTGCGCGGGACCAAGTGGGGCGACGAGATCCAGGCCGTCATCCGGGACCTGTCCCAGATCTCCGGCGAGGTGGAACGGGTCCTGGAGACCATGGAGCCGGTACGGGAGCTCGCACGATCGCTCGCCGACAAGAAAACCGTGCTGTTCCTGGGGCGGCACGTCGGCTATCCGGTCGCCCTGGAAGGTGCCCTCAAGCTCAAGGAGCTCGCCTACATGCACGCCGAGGGCTTCGCGGCGGGTGAGCTGAAGCACGGGCCGATCGCGTTGATCGAGGACGATCTGCCGGTCGTGGTCGTCGTGCCGTCCCCGCGCGGGCGCTCGGTTCTCTACGACAAGATCGTGTCCAACATCCAGGAGATCCGGGCGAGGGGTGCGCGCACGATCGTGATCGCTGAGGAGGGGGATGAGGCGGTGGTGCCTTACGCCGACCATCTGATCCGGATTCCGGCCACGCCGACGCTGCTTCAGCCGCTCGTCGCGACGGTGCCGTTGCAGGTGTTCGCGTGTGAACTGGCGACGGCCCGGGGCAACGAGGTGGATCAGCCTCGGAACCTGGCGAAATCGGTGACGGTGGAGTGAGTTGTCTTTAGGGCTTCGATGAAGGGGGTGAAGGCTCCGGCCGGGAAGGTGAGGGTGGCCCTGGCCGGGGTCTTGGAGTCACGGATGGCTATGTGGGTGGGTGAGTTCGCGATTTCCACGCACTCGTTGCCATCGTCGGGGCCTGAGTAGGACGACTTCCGCCAGTTGTCCATGGGATGCCTCACAGCTCTTTCGCCAGCCGGTGGATGAAGTCACGCGACCGATCAGGGTCGAGTGATACGGCCTCCACCTTACGGAAGCGCGTTCGGAAGGCGCTCAGTTGTGCTTCGGAGTCGATGAAGGCCGAGCCATGGGGTACGTCACGCACCACCGTGTCCAGTTTGGGCACGGGGCCGCCCACGTAAGTCATGGTGCTGGCGGCCCTGGCGAAGCCGTCCAGATCGAAGGGGATGACGCGCACGGTGATGTGGTCCGCTTCGGAGATCTCCAGGAGCCGGACAAGCTGAGCCCGGGAGGCGACGCGGTCGCTGACCCTGATGCGTAGGGCCGCCTCGTGGATCACCAACTCGTACGGGATGGTGATCTCCTGGCGTGCCATTCGGTGACGGACACGCAATTCAAGCTCGTCATGGGTGAGTTCGGGCACTCTGGAGGAGAAGACGGCACGTGCGTATTCCTCCGTCTGCAACAGGCCCGGTACGTACAGGACCGCCACATCGCGCCGGAAGCAGGCGTGGTGGTTCAGTTCGGAGAGGTCCAGGAACGACGTGGGCAGCAGGCCCCGGTACTCCTCCCACCAGCCGCGTGTCCGATCGGTGACCAAGGAGACCAAAGCATCGATGAACTCGCTGTCTTCGCAGGCGTAGTGGGACGCAAGTCGGCGCAGACGTTCCTCGCTCACCCCTGAGAGACCGGACTCGATATGGCTGAGCTGGACGGGGCTCACTCCCAGCAGCGCTGCCGCCTGACGGCCGCTGAGGCCTGCCGCCTCGCGGAGTCTGCGTAGTTCGACCGCCAGGCGCATCTGGCGTGCCGTTGGGTCGCGCCTCGTCGTCATCGACTGCTCCTCGGTGCAACGCGCCTGTGAGCGCGACTCGTTCGGGGTCAGATTACGCGGTCGACTTGCCCAACCGAAACATTAACCCCTACCGTCGGTGATGCGACGCACACACTGCGACACCCCGGGGCACCGGAAGCGCACCGCTCCGTCCTGCCGGGACGGCTGCGTCAATGCCACCGCCCGCCACCGCCGCGTATCCCCAACCCCCCCACCACCCGAACGGAGTTCAGTCATGCCCGAAACCGTCGTCGACCCCTGGGAGTACATGATGTACATCCCCCACGACCTCCGCGCCGTCACCGTCAGTCGTCGTACCGTCCGCCTGATCCTCACCCTGCACGGGCTGATCCGCCTCACCGACGTCGCCGAGCTGGTCGCGGCCGAGCTGGTCTCCAACGCCGTGCGGCATACGAAGGGGCAGGCGGCGCTACGGGTGCACTGGCGGGCCGGGGTCCTGCGTATCGGCGCCTGGGACGCGGACCCGCAGCCCCCGGAGCCGTCCCTGCCGTGGGACCGGGTCGCCGACGCGGAGGAGGGCCGCGGCCTCGCCCTCGTACGCGCCTGCGCCGATCTGTGGGGCTGGCAGCCGCTGGCCAGGAACGGGCAGCGCGGCAAGTACGTCTGGTGTGACCTCGCCGCCTCGTAGCTCGTTGATCACGTCGTACAGGAAGGAGGGCTGATGGTCAGCTCGTCGCACGAGGCGCTGCACCACTTCGGCCAGAAGGATACGGCCGGGTTGATCCGCAACTTCCAGAAGCTGTTCCGTGTGCCGTTCCCGGAGCCGTGCGGCTTCACGGTGCTCAACACGGACCTGACCGAGATCGAGCCGGTCGAGCGGCGCGTGGACAGCCTGGTGCGGGTGAACACTGAGGAGGGTGACTATCTGCTGGTGCTGGAGTCGCAGGGCAAGAAGGACGAGAGGAAGCGCGGGAGTTGGCCGTACTACCTCTCGTACCTTTACGAGGAGTACCGCTGTGAGCCGGTGCTGATCGTCATGACCCAGAGCAGCTCCACCGCGCGGTGGGCCGCGCAGCCCATCCGGTTCGGTCTGCCCGGCTGGTCCTCGCTCGTCGTACGGCCGATGGTTCTCGGACCGGACAACGTGCCGGTGATCACCGACGAGAAGGAGGCCGCGCAGGATGTGTCGCTCGCGGTGCTCTCGGCGATTACGCATGGTAAAGGGCCGCGTGCCGCTGCGATACTGGGACCACTCGCGGCGGCTCTGGAGACGATTGACCCGGCAAGCGCGGCTCTGCTCGTACAGCTCGTGACGTCTGGCCTGGTGGATTCCCAGGCGAAGGAGACTTGGAGGGACCTGATGGCTCCGGTGAACTACTTCTTCCGCCACCCGGTCGCGGAGCAGGTGAGGGATGAAGGGCGCGTCGAAGGGCGCATCGAAGGGCGCATCGAAATGACCCTGAAGATTTTGGAGCTTCGAGGCCTCCAGGTACCTGACTCCGTCCGGCAGAGGGTGCAGGCGTGTTCCGACCTGGATCAGCTCAAGGCCTGGTCGGAACGGGCGGTCCACGTGGCCGACGCAGAGGACCTGTTCACGGACGTGCGGCCCGAATAGCCGTACGGGGCTGGAGGCCCCCCCAGCGCACCCCAGTCCGCCTTAGCGCCGGTGACAGTGATTAGTGCCGCGCTCCGGTGACGGCGTTAGGCCGTTTGTCCCGCTGTGGGGGTTCCCGCTGCGACCCGTGGGCCGGTGCCCTCTTATTCTCGGACACGACCTTTCGAATACAAGAGGAGCAGTGCCATGGGACAGAACGTCTTCTTCGAGGTGTCCGCGGACGGGGAGCCGCTCGGCCGGATCGAGTTCAAGCTGTACGACGACGTGGTCCCGGAGACGACCCGCAACTTCCGTGAGCTGGCCACCGGCCAGAACGGGTTCGGCTACAAGGGCTCGCCGTTCCACCGCGTCATCCCGGACTTCATGCTGCAGGGCGGTGACTTCACCAACCAGAACGGCACCGGCGGCAAGAGCATCTACGGTACGAAGTTCCCGGACGAGAACTTCAAGCTCAAGCACACCAAGCCGGGCCTGCTGAGCATGGCCAACGCCGGCCCGAACACCAACGGCTCGCAGTTCTTCATCACCACGATCGTCACCGACTGGCTCGACGGCAAGCACGTCGTCTTCGGTGAGGTCGTCGAGGGCATGGACGTCGTCCGGGCCGTCGAGAAGCTCGGCAGCCGTTCCGGTGCCACGTCCAAGAAGATCGTCATCTCGGACTCCGGCACCGTCTGAGGGATCCAGGCCAGGACTCGTCCGGCCGTACAGCACGGAGATCGAGCGGGAACGGCTGCGGCCGTTCCCGCTCGTTCGGTTATCAGGCGCCCCCCAATGCCCCGCCCCTCTGCCTCTTCACCCTTCCCTCGGCGTGACGCGGACCACACCGGATGAATTTCGGCTCGCCCTGTAAGAAGTGGGCCGTCACGCGCATTGCTTGGTGAGAGAGCCGATATGAGGGGATGGCGTGTGACACATGCCCAACGCTTCAGGGACGTCTACGAGGAGTGCTATCCGCGCGTCCTCGCCTATGCCACGAGTCTGGTGGGTCGACAGGTAGGCGAGGACATCACGAGCGAGACGTTCACCGTCGCCTGGCGGCGCGTGCGGGACATTCCGCAACCGGCACTGCCCTGGCTGCTGGGAGTGGCCCGCAACCTGGTGCGCGAACTGCGCCGCCGGGACAGCCACCAGTACGCCGTCGCCGCCCAGGAGGCCCAGCGCATCAGCAGCGGTGCCCGCCGCGACGTCGGTGACGTCGCGGCGGACGTGACCGACCGGGAAGCCGCGTTGCAGGCCCTGGCGAGTCTGTCCGACGCCGACCGGGAGCTGCTGACCCTGATCGCCTGGCACGGGCTGAGCCCCAAGCAGGCGGCACGGGTCCTGGGCTGCACCATCGCGACGCTGACCGTCCGGCTGCACCGGGCCCGCCGCCGTCTGGAAAAGGCCCTGGAGGCGGTGTCCCCGGCGGAGACGGCGTCCGTAGCCCCCGCACAAGTACCGCCCGCACAAGCGCCCCCTGCACGGGTGCCGCCCGCACAAGCGTCACCCGCACACGCGCCGGCCGCGCAAGTGCCACCGCCTCGGGCCCCGCACCGCAGCACCGATCGCAAAGGAGCACTCACATGAAGAACACCCACGCACGGTCCGGGCGGCCCGACGTCATGACGGTGCTCGCGGACGCCCGGCCCGACGAACTCGACCCGGCCCGGCTGGCCGACTCCCCGCGCCAGCACGACGACCTGGCACGCATCCTCGCCGGAGCGACGGACGGTCGCGCGGCACGCTCCCAGGAACCACGGCGCCTCCGGGCCGGGATCCGGCCGCTCGGGACCGTCGTGGCTGTCGCAGCCGTCGCGGCGTCCGTGGTGGTCGTGAACACGCTCGACCGGCAGGATCCATCAGGCGTGCGCGCGAGCGCCCATCCGCAGTCCTCCGCCGCCACGCCGGGGTCGCCTTCGGCGGCGTCGGACGGTCGCGCCGACGTCCAGGTCGACGGCCGCCTCGAACTGCTCAGCGTGGCGAAGAAGGCGGAGACACCGGCCGCCGAGGGAACGTACTGGCAGACCACCACGCGCTCGCAGGACGTGAACGTCGTCGGTGCGAAGGGGCAGCTCTTCGCCGTGCGCACCACGTCGACCGGGGAGTGGTCGGTGGGTGTGCGTCCGGGAACCCGGAGCCTGATTGTCTCCGGTCTGGACGACGTGACCGTGCCCCGCACCGAGGCGGACAAGGCACGCTGGCGGGCCGCGGGCTCGCCCGCCACCGCGCAGGCCGAGGTCTCGACGGCGGCCGGATCGGGAACGCTCGGGTACAGGATCGGAACCGGGCGGCCGATGGTCATGCGGACCGACGCCGACGACAAGATCTACGTCCTCGGCCCGCGGAACGTCTCGTACCAGGATCTGCGCGAACTTCCCTCCAGCAGTGCGGAGTTGCGCCGTCAGCTGGAGAAGCTGTACGGCGAGGACAGCAGCGGTGCCGAGACCGGCGGCGGCCGCACGGCCTATGTGCTGCGCCAGGCGGCCGACCTCATCACGATGCCGGTGAAGCCCGCCGTACGGGCTGCCGCGTATCGGGTGATCGCGGACCTGCCCGGCGTCCGGGGGCTCGGGCGTGTCACCGATCCACTGGGGCGTGAGGGCGTCGGTGTCGCGTTCCCCGGTACGGCGCGGACCCCGCTGGGGAGCGTGCAGCAGCGGCTGGTCGTGGACCCGTCCACCGGCGCGATGCTCTGCGAGCAGGACGTGCTGGTCGAACCGTCGGCCAGGGCCAGGGAAGCGGGTCTCGACGCGGGGACGACGGTGAACTACGAGGCGACGACGCGGATGAGCTGGGGTGAGCACCAGATCACCGTGCCGAAGAACGCCGAGCGCTGAGCTCGCGCAATCAAGGCCGAGAGGTCGGCACGTCGGCGGCCGTCCGGCCCATAGGGTGCTGGACATGAGCATCATCGGGGTCGGTATCGACGTGGCCGAGATCGACCGGTTCCTGGCGGCGCTGGAGCGTACGCCGGGGCTGGCCCATCGGCTCTTCCTGGATCAGGAGTTGCACCTGCCGAACGGGGAGCGCCGCGGCATCGCGTCCCTGGCCGCGCGCTTCGCCGCGAAGGAGGCGGTCGCCAAGGCGCTGGGCGCTCCGGCGGGCATGCACTGGACGGACGCGGAGGTCTACGTCGAGGACAGCGGCCGGCCGCGGCTGCGGGTCACGGGGACGGTGGCGGCGCGCGCGGCCGAACTGGGCGTCCGCTCGTGGCATGTGTCGCTGAGCCATGACGCGGGGGTGGCCTCGGCGGTGGTGGTGGCGGAGGGGTTGGGGTGGAGCCCGGGGAGGGGCGGTTGTCCGGCGGCCGGGGCGGCGCGGTGAGCCTGCGTACGGGAGACTCGACCCATGCGTACTGCGTACAGCGTGGAGACGGTCAGGGCGGCAGAGCGTGAGTTGATGGCGCGGCTTGCGGAGGGTGCGCTGATGCAGCGCGCCGCGGCCGGACTGGCCGCTGCCTGCGCGGACTTGCTGGGACGGGTGTACGCCGGCCGGGTCGTGCTGCTCGTGGGCAGCGGGGACAACGGGGGCGACGCCCTGTACGCCGGGGCCCGGCTGGCGCGGCGGGGGGCGGGGGTCACCGCCGTGCTGCTCGCGCCCGAACGGACCCATGGCGCGGGCCTGGCCGCGCTGCGGCGGGCCGGGGGCACGGTGGCCGGGTCCGGCGCCGCCGAGGAGTTGATCCTGCGGGCCGACCTCGTGGTGGACGGGATCGTCGGCATCGGGGGCAAGGGCGGGCTGCGGCCCGAGGCGGTGCCGCTGGCCGAGTACGCCGCGGACTCCCGGGCGGCCGTGGTCGCCGTGGACCTGCCGAGCGGGATCGAGGCCGACACGGGAGAGGTCCGGGGCACCGCCGTCCGCGCCGATCTGACGGTGACCTTCGGGACGCACAAGCCCGGGCTGCTGATCGACCCGGGGCGTGAGTACGCCGGTTCCGTACGCCTGGTCGACATCGGGCTCGAACTGCCCGAGGAGGCCGAACTTGAGGCCCTTCAGCACGTGGACGTGGCGGCGCGGCTGCCGGTGCCCGGGGCCGAGAGCGACAAGTACCGGCGCGGGGTCCTCGGGATCGCGGCCGGGTCCGCGCGGTATCCCGGGGCCGCCGTGCTCGCCGTGTCCGGGGCCCTGCGGGGTGGGGCGGGGGCGGTGCGGTACGTCGGGCCCGCGGCGGATGCCGTGATCTCCCGCTTTCCCGAGACGCTCGTGTCGGACCAGGGGCCCGAGCGGGCCGGGCGGGTCCAGGCGTGGGTGGTGGGGCCCGGGATCGGGGACGACGCGTCGGCGGTGGCGCAGGTGCTCGGGGCGGACGTGCCGGTGCTGGTGGACGCGGACGGGCTGCGGCTCGCGGACCGGTCCGCGGTACGGGCCCGCACCGCGCCCACGCTGATGACTCCGCACGCCGGGGAGGCGGCGGCGTTGCTCGGGGTTTCGCGGGAGTCGGTGGAGGGGGCTCGGCTGGCGTCGGCGCGGGAGTTGGCGCTTCGGTACGGGGCGACCGTGCTGCTGAAGGGGTCGACGACGCTGGTCGCCGACCCGGCGGGCGGTGCGGTGCGGGTGAATCCGACGGGGACGGCGTGGCTGGCCACGGCCGGGAGCGGGGACGTGCTGTCGGGGCTTGCGGGGTCGTTGCTCGCGGCGGGGCTGTCGGCGTTGGACGCGGGGAGTGTGGGCGCGTATCTGCATGGGCTGGCGGGGAGGCTCGCGGCGGATGGGGCGCCCTTGGGGGCGCATGATGTCGCGGCGGCGATTCCGGAGGCCTGGCGGGACGTCCGCGACGCGCTCCGCTGACCCTGCCGTTCTTTGTCCCCTGGGGGGCGGCTGGGCGCGCGATTCCTCCCGCCCCTGGGGCGGGGCTTCGCCCCAGCCCTCCGGGTGGGTTCTTCGTCCGCGGGGCGGTGGGGGCTGGGCGCGCAGTTCCTCGCGCCCCTTACGGGGGCGCCGCGTTGCCCATTACGGGGGACCCCGTCCGCGCGGCTCACCCCCGCTCGCCCCGGGGTTGCGTATCGCTGGTCGCATGATGATGAGCAGACGAATGAGATGCCGGAGCGTGGGGGTGCTCCTCGCGCTGCTGGTGGTGATGCCGGTGGAGGGTGCGGCGGCGGAGCCCGGGCCCCCGGCGCCAGGGCCGGGGAGCGAGCTGGTGCCCGGCGTGGCGCCGGGGCCGCATCAGCCGTGGCAGGTGGACACACCGGACCAGATGCTGCCGCCCAAGGTGTACACACCGAGCGCGCAGGAGCAGGCCGTCGAGCCGAGGGACGCCCCCGCGGGTACGGACGCGCTCATCGAGTACGTCCCCCTCCGCGAGGCCGCCGCGGGCAAGTCCGTGACGTGCAGCAAGCTGGCCGGGCCGTACCAGCGGCAGGTCGAGCGGTGGCTGAAGCTGAAGGTCGACGGGAAGCAGTCGGCGAGGGACTGCGCCGCCATCCGGGCGTTCCAGACGAAGGAGGGGATCAAGCCGAACACCGGCTTCGCCGGCCCCGTCACCTGGGCCCGGATGCAGCTGATGTCCGCGAAGAAGAACCCGAACACGGCCGGGAAGTGTCCCGTGCGGTCGTACCGCGTCGCGTGTGTGGACCTGACCAGGCAGCTCACCTGGGTGCAGAAGGGGAAGAAGGTGCTGTGGGGACCGGTGCCGATGCGCAGCGGGCGGGCCGGGTACCGGACCAGGACCGGCTGGTTCAAGGTCTACTGGAAGCACAAGAACCACTGGTCGACGCTGTACAACAGCCCGATGCCGTACAGCCAGTTCTTCAGCGGCGGAGAGGCCTTCCACGCCATCTACGGCAGCATCTACGACCCGAACGGCTCGTATGGCTGTGTCAATCTGCGCCTCGCCGACGCACGCTCCCTGTGGAACGTCACCAAGACGGGCGACCACGTGTACGTGTGGGGCCGCAGGGCCGGTACCTGACCGTCCTCCCGGGGCCCTCGGGCCCCTCTGAGACACTGGGGGCGCGATGAACGACACAGCACCCCTGCGCGCCCGCGCAGAGATCGACCTGGCCGCCCTGCGGGCCAACGTGCGGACCCTGCGCGCCCACGCGCCGTCCGCGGCCTTGATGGCCGTGGTCAAGTCCGACGCGTACGGCCACGGCGCGGTCCCGTGCGCCCGCGCGGCGCTGGAGGCGGGGGCCACCTGGCTCGGCACCGCCACCCCCGAGGAGGCCCTCGCCCTGCGCGCGGCGGGCCTGACGGGCCACCGGATCATGTGCTGGCTGTGGACGCCGGGCGGGCCGTGGCGGGAGGCCGTCGAGGCCGACCTCGACGTGTCGGTGAGCGGGATGTGGGCCCTGCGGGAGGTCACCGCCGCCGCCGAGGCGGCCGGGATGCCCGCCCGGGTCCAGCTCAAGGCGGACACCGGGCTCGGGCGCTCCGGCTGCCAGCCCGGCGACTGGCCCGAACTCGTGAGCGAGGCGTTGCGTGCCGAGGAACGCGGGCTGATCGACATCACCGGTCTGTGGTCGCACTTCGCCTGCGCCGACGAACCCGGGCATCCCTCCGTCCAGGCCCAACTGAACCTTTTCCGCGCGATGGTGACGTACGCCGAGGAGCGTGGCGTGCGCCCCGAGGTGCGGCACATCGCCAACTCGCCGGCCACGCTGACCCTCCCCGAGAGCCACTTCGACCTCGTACGGACGGGGATCGCGGTCTACGGCATCTCGCCCAGCCCCGAGATCGGCACCCCGGCCGACTTCGGGCTGCGCCCGGTGATGACGCTGAGCGCGTCCCTCGCGCTGGTGAAGCACGTACCGGGGGGCCACGGGGTCAGTTACGGGCATCACTACGTCACCCCGGGTGCCACCACCCTCGGCCTCGTCCCCGTCGGGTACGCGGACGGCGTTCCGCGCCACGCCTCCGGCACCGGACCGGTGCTGGTGGGCGGCAAGTGGCGGACGGTCGCGGGGCGGGTCGCGATGGACCAGTTCGTGGTCGACCTGGGCGGGGACGAGCCGGTGCCCGGTTCGGAGGCGATCCTGTTCGGTCCGGGCGACCGGGGCGAGCCGACCGCCGAGGACTGGGCGCGGGCGACGGGGACGATCGCGTACGAAATCGTCACCCGGATCGGAACCCGAGTGCCGCGCGTATACGTGAATAAGGAACAAGGCGGGTAACCCGCAAGGAGTACAGGGGGTGCCCCGCGCAGGACAACAGGGCAACAGGACATAGTTGCACCATCAGTGGTACCTCCGGCACCACCCTCAGCACGACCGGCACCACCCCCAGCACCACCTTCTGAAGTGAACGACACCCCGGCGAAGAGGAGCGGTACGTGAGCGAGAGCAGCGCGGAGGCCGTCGCGGACGTCGCCGTGGCGGCCGTCGCCTCCGCCGCCGGGAACTGGCGCAAGGCCGGTATCGCCGGCGTCGCCATAGGCGTGGTCGCGGCGGGCGCCGCCGCCGGAGTCGCCATAGAGCGGCTCACGGTGGGCCGCGGCATGCGCAGCAAGGCCCGCCTCGCGCTCGACTCGACGGGCCCGTACGGCTCGCTGCGCGGCACGCCAGGCAAGGCGTACGCCGACGACGGCACCGAGCTGTACTACGAGGTGGACGACATCGAACAGGATGTGACGTTCACCCCGCGTCGGCGGCGGCTCTTCGGGCGCAAGGCTCCCGCCCCCGTCACCGTCGTCTTCAGTCATGGGTACTGCCTCAACCAGGACTCCTGGCACTTCCAGCGGGCCGCGCTGCGCGGTGTGGTGCGCACGGTGCACTGGGACCAGCGCAGTCACGGCCGCTCCGGGCGCGGGGTCGGGCAGACGCAGGACGGCACACCCGTCTCCATCGACCAGCTCGGCCAGGATCTGAAGGCCGTCATCGACGCGGCCGTGCCCGAGGGGCCGATCGTGCTGGTGGGGCACTCCATGGGCGGGATGACCGCCATGGCGCTGGCCGACCAGTACCCGGACCTCGTCCGCGAGCGGGTCGTCGCCGTCGCGCTCGTCGGTACGTCGTCGGGGCGGCTCGGCGAGGTCAACTTCGGGCTGCCCGTCGCGGGCGTCAACGCGGTGCGGCGGGTGCTGCCCGGTGTGCTGAAGGCGCTCGGTCAGCAGGCCGCCCTGGTGGAGCGGGGGCGGCGGGCCACGGCCGACCTGTTCGCGGGGATCATCAAGCGGTACTCGTTCGCGTCCCGGGACGTCGACCCGGCCATCGTGCGGTTCGCCGAACGGATGATCGAGGGCACTCCGATCGACGTCGTCGCGGAGTTCTACCCGGCGTTCACCGAGCACGACAAGACCGAGGCGCTCGCGTACTTCGCCGAACTGCCGGTGCTGGTGCTGGCCGGGGTCGGCGACATGGTGACACCGAGTGAGCACAGCGAGGCGATCGCGGATCTGCTGCCGGACGCCGAACTGGTGCTCGTCCCGGACGCCGGGCACCTGGTCATGCTGGAGCATCCCGAGGTGGTCATAGACCGTCTCGCCGACCTCCTGATGCGTGCGGGCGCCGTCCCGGCAGGGGCTACCGTGGGTGGCTATGGAAGCACCAGCAGCAGCGCACAACCCGGCTGAGCCCGCCGCCGAGGGCGTGAACGTCCGGATCACCGTCAACTCGCCCGAGCAGATGCGGGAGTTGGGCCTTCACCTGGCCAAGCTGCTGCGCGCGGGCGATCTCGTGATGCTGAACGGGGAGCTCGGCGCGGGCAAGACGACGCTGACGCGCGGGCTCGGCGAGGGGCTCGGCGTACGGGGCGCGGTCACCTCGCCGACGTTCGTCATCGCCCGTGTGCATCCCTCCCTGGGTGACGGTCCGCCGCTCGTGCACGTGGACGCGTACCGGCTGGGCGGTGGCCTCGACGAGATGGAGGACCTCGACCTCGACGTGTCGCTCTCCGACTCGGTGATCGTCGTGGAGTGGGGCGAGGGCAAGGTCGAGGAGCTGACCGACGACCGGCTCGACGTCGTCATCCACCGGGCCGTCGGCGACACCACGGACGAGGTCCGGCACGTCACGCTCACCGGGCTCGGAGAGCGCTGGGCGACGACCGATCTGAGCGTGCTCGCGGCCTGATCACCCTGGGTGAGGGTTCCGGGGGACGTGAAGGTTCCGACAAGCCGTCGGCAAGATGTTGCGTTCGGCGTCTCGGCCGTGGTCACATGGACCTCAGTCCGTAGTTAGGTCTACCTAACTGCGCTTGCCCCCGAATCCCCAGGAGGCGTCCATGTCGGCTTCGGAACGTGACGTGCCGGTGAAGCCGGTGCAGCAGCAGCCGTGCGGTGGGGTGTCGATGCGGGATCTGTTGGCGTCGTGTGCGGCCGCCGACGCGGTGTCCAGGCCGCCTCGGGCGCCCATGCCGGAGGCGCCGCGTGCGGCTGAGCGGTCCCGCAAAGCTGCGTGAGCGCTCCGCGGAGGCGTGGTTCTTCGGCTGCGGGTCCGGTGGGGGCTGGTCGCGCCCCGCGGCGGAGCCGTTGATGTACACAGCCCCGCGCCCCCAAGGGCGCGCTCCCGCACACGCCCGTCGACTGCTCAATGACGACGACGATTACCGGATGACGACGACCTTCACGCCGATCGTCGCGAAGTTCCACATCGCGGTGCCGTCCTTGCGTGACTCCCGGATGCCGCCGAGTTTCTTGGTGGAGTCGGGGGAACCCGTGGAGCCGTCTGTGGCGGAGCTGAAGCCGATCGTCACGCCGTCCACGAGGGCGAAGCGGACGACGTGCTCGATCTGGGCGCCGTCCGATCCGGTGACGGCCTTGGAGCGGGAGGTGACGGCGTAGCTGCCGACCGCGGGGTCCACCGTGCCGGGGGTGACCTTGAAGGTGCGCTCGGTCCTGTTGTTCGCGGCGACCAGCCACACGCGGTCGTCGTCGACCGAGTAGACGACCCGCTCACCGCTGCCGGAGGCGGCCGGCAGCGCCGCCGGGTTCTTCTTGTCCCGGGGTGCCTTCGTGGTGGGGACCTTGGGGGTCGAGCCCGCGAGGGGCTTGCTCAGGGTGTCGGGCACGTTCGCGGACGCCTGGTAGGCGAGGAAGCCGACCACCGCGACAGCCGCCGCGGTGAGCCCGGCCACGAATCCCGAGCTGCTCCTAGCCACCTTGTGTACCCGCCTCTCGTACCGCGTTCGTGTCCATTACGTCCTTTGTGGTGACGGTAGCAGCCGCCACCCCGCAGACCGGGGCGGCCGTGCGTCGTGCTCGGGCGCCGTAGGCTGTTTGCGTGCTCTTGCTCGCTCTGGATACCGCCACCCCCGCCGTGACCGTCGCCCTGCACGACGGCACGTCCGTCATCGCCTCGTCGAGCCAGGTGGACGCACGCCGGCACGGAGAACTGCTGCTGCCGGCCGTCGACCGGGTGCTCGCCGAGGCAGGCCTCAAGCTGGACGCCGTCACCGGCATCGTCGTGGGCGTAGGCCCCGGCCCGTACACGGGGCTGCGTGTCGGCCTCATGACCGCCGACACCTTCGGCCTTGTGCTCGGCGTGCCCGTGCACGGCCTGTGCACCCTCGACGGCCTCGCGTACGCCGCCGACGGCACCGGCGTCGAGGGGCCGTTCGTCGTCGCGACGGACGCCCGGCGCAAGGAGGTGTACTGGGCGCTGTACGACGACCCCCGTACGCGTGCCTCCGAGCCCGCCGTCGACCGGCCCGCCGACATCGCCGAGACGGTTGCCGGTCTGCCCGCCGTGGGCGCGGGTGCGCTGCTCTATCCCGACACCTTTCCGGACGCCCGTGCTCCCGAGAATGTCTCGGCGGGCGCGCTCGCGTCCCTGGCGGCGGAGAAACTCGCCGCGGGCGAGGAGCTCGTGGCGCCCCGGCCGCTCTACCTGCGCCGCCCGGACGCCCAGGTGCCCAAGAACTACAAGGTGGTCACCCCGAAGTGACCGCCGAGCTGCGCGAGATGCGCTGGTGGGACATCGATCCTGTACTGGAACTGGAGAAGGATCTCTTCCCCGAGGACGCCTGGTCGCGGGGGATGTTCTGGTCCGAGCTGGCCCACGCCCGCGGGCCCGGGGCGACGCGCCGGTACGTGGTGGCGACCGAGAGCGGCCGGCTCGTCGGATACGCCGGGCTCGCC
Source organism: Streptomyces sp. NPDC007095 (assembly GCF_040634475.1). Classification (NCBI taxonomy): domain Bacteria; kingdom Bacillati; phylum Actinomycetota; class Actinomycetes; order Kitasatosporales; family Streptomycetaceae; genus Streptomyces; species Streptomyces sp. NPDC007095. The sequence continues at coordinate 22,778 of NZ_JBEYFS010000053.1, read as the reverse complement.
GCCTCCGGTGACCTGGGCGACGTACAGACCATCGCCGTACGACGTGATCAGTGGGGCACCGGCCTCGGCGCCCGGCTGCTGACCGAGCTGCTGCGGGCCGCGACCGCGTTCGAGTGCGCCGAGGTCATGCTCGAGTGCCGCGTGGACAACGTCCGCGCGCAGAAGCTGTACGAGCGCTTCGGCTTCGAGCCCATCGGCTTCCGCCGCGGCTACTACCAGCCGGGCAACGTCGATGCCCTGGTCATGCGGATGCGCACCGCGTCCGACAGCGGCTCCGCCCCGGGTTCACCCTCCGTAAACGGCGTACAAGGAACAGAGAGCAATGGCTGACGAACCGCTGGTCCTGGGTATCGAGACCTCCTGCGACGAGACAGGCGTCGGCATCGTCCGCGGGAACACGCTGCTCGCGGACGCCGTCGCGTCCAGCGTCGACGAGCACGCCCGCTTCGGCGGCGTCGTGCCCGAGGTCGCCTCCCGCGCCCACCTGGAGGCGATGGTGCCGACCATCGACCGGGCACTCAAGGACGCGGGGGTGAGCGCGAAGGACCTGGACGGCATCGCGGTCACCGCCGGTCCCGGCCTCGCCGGCGCCCTCCTCGTCGGCGTCACCGCCGCCAAGGCGTACGCCTACGCGCTGGGCAAGCCCCTCTACGGCGTCAACCACCTCGCCTCCCACATCTGTGTGGACCAGTTGGAGCACGGCCCGCTGCCGGAGCCGACGATGGCCCTGCTCGTGTCGGGCGGCCATTCGTCCCTGCTGCTCTCGACCGACATCACCTCCGACGTACGGCCCATGGGCGCGACCATCGACGACGCCGCGGGCGAGGCCTTCGACAAGATCGCGCGTGTGCTCAACCTCGGCTTCCCCGGCGGTCCTGTCATCGACCGGTACGCGAAGGAGGGCGACCCCTCCGCGATCGCCTTCCCTCGCGGACTCACCGGGCCGCGCGACCCGGCGTACGACTTCTCCTTCTCCGGGCTGAAGACGTCCGTTGCCCGCTGGATCGAGGCCAAGCGGGCGGCGGGTGAGGAGGTGCCGGTGCGTGACGTGTCGGCCTCCTTCCAGGAGGCGGTCGTCGACGTGCTGACCCGCAAGGCCGTACGGGCCTGCAAGGACGAGGGCGTCGACCACCTGATGATCGGCGGTGGCGTGGCCGCCAACTCACGGCTGCGGGCGCTGGCTCAGGAGCGCTGCGAGGCCGCGGGGATCCGGCTGCGGGTGCCGCGTCCGAAGCTGTGCACGGACAACGGGGCGATGGTGGCCGCGCTGGGCGCGGAGATGGTCTCCCGGAACCGGGCCGCCTCCGACTGGGACCTGTCGGCCGACTCCTCACTGCCGGTGACGGACCCGCATGTGCCCGGTCGTTCACACGAGCACGGCCATGATCATGATCATGTGCACGAGGTCTCGAAGGAGAACCTGTACTCGTGACCGTCGCGTTGATGTGGGAGGCGCGGGCCGTCCCCGGGCGGGGCGAGGAACTGCTCGCCTGGGTGCGGGGACAGGAGCCGGCGACGCGGCCGCTGCGGCGGGAGGTCCTGCGCGCGCCGCAGGACCGGGTGCTCGTCATCACCTGGTGGGATGCGGCCTACGACGCCGAGCTCCCCGAACTCCCGGAGCCGGACGGGGACTTGGTGACCCGGGCGGTCCATCGGTGGCGGTTCGAGTCGGTCTCCTGACGTCTTCGTTTCCGTCTTCGTTTCCGGCTGGGCTTCACGCCGACCTCGCTTTTCCGGAAGACTCCTGCAAAGTTTCGTCCGTGGGTGTGGAACGGTAGAGGGGCGGTTCGACGTGTCGACGGAGGTGGGCGCAGTGGCCCGGGAGAGCATCAAGAACAAGGTGACGATCACCGAGATCGCCCGGCAGGCCGGCGTCTCGGTGCCCACCGTGTCGCGTGTCGTCAACGGCCGCTCCGACGTCTCGCCGGAGACCCGGGCCCGTATCGAGGACCTGCTGCGGCGTCACGGCTACCAGCGCAGGTCGTCCGCGCCCGGAGACCGGGCGGCCCTGATCGACCTGGTCTTCAACGACCTCGACAGCCCCTGGGCCGTGGAGATCATCCGGGGGGTCGAGGAGGTCGCGCACGCCTCCGGAGTGGGCACGGTGGTGTCCGCCATCCACGGTGCGTCGGGCTCGGCCCGGCAGTGGATGACCAATCTGCGCGCCCGCGCCTCGGACGGCGTGATCCTCGTGACCTCGGTCCTCGAACCCCGGCTGCACGAGGAGTTGCGGCGGCTCGGGGTGCCGCTGGTCGTGGTCGATCCTGCGGGCTCCCCGACTCTGGACATACCGACCGTCGGCGCCGCCAACTGGGCGGGCGGGATGGCGGCGACGGAGCATCTGCTCGGGCTCGGGCACCGTCGGATCGGCTTTGTCGCGGGGCCGGTGCGGTTGCTGTGCTCGCGGGCGCGGCTCGACGGGTACCGGGCGGCGCTGGACGGGGCGGGCGTCGCGGTCGACGACGCGCTGATCGTGCCGGGGGACTTCTATCACCAGGCCGGCTTCGACGGCTGCAACACGCTGCTAGACCTGGAGGAACCGCCGACCGCGGTGTTCGCGGCGAGCGACCAGATGGCGCTCGGGGCGATCGAGGCGTTGCGTCGGCGGGGGTTGCGGGTGCCCGAGGACATGAGTGTCGTCGGGTTCGACGATCTGCCGGAGGTCCGGTGGTCGGCGCCGCCGCTCACGACGGTGCGGCAGCCGCTGGCGGACATGGGGAAGCTGGCCACGCGGACGGTGCTCCGGCTGGCGCTGGGCGAGGACCCGGTTTCTCCGAGGGTTGAGCTGGCTACCGAGCTGGTTGTTCGGGCGAGTACGGCGCGACGGGGTTGACGGCGGCCCCACGGGCGGGGGCTTGAGATTGTTGCGGGGCCGCGGGCCGGTGGGGGTCGGTCGCGCAGTTCCGCGCGCCCCTTCGGGCGTGCCGGGACCAGCGCCCCTGCAGAGGCGCGGGGAACTGCGCGACCAGCTCCCACCGGCCCGCACCCGAAGAACTTCCGATATTTGTCAGGGGCGTTGACACGGCTGTTCCGCACCCGTAACTTCCGGCGCACTCGGCCGATAATTATCGGCCCTCTTCCGGAAGGTGTGCGATGCGAGCGTTGGGCAACACCTACACCTCTTTCTCCCGCCGGAGGTTCCTGGCGGCATCCGCGGCGACCGGACTGGGGGCGGCCGCCCTGAGTGCGTGCGGCTCCTCCGACAGCGGGAACAGTTCGGGCAAGACCACGATCGAGTGGTGGAACATCACCACCACCCAGCCCGCGAAGAAGCTGTGGGCCCAGCGCGCCAAGGACTTCGAGGCCGCGCACCCGGACGTGAAGGTCAAGATCGTCACGCTGGAGAACGAGGCGTACAAGTCCAAGATGACCGCGCTGACCACCTCCGGAAAGCTTCCGGACGTCTTCCACACCTGGGGCGGCGGGGTCCTCAAGCAGCAGATCGACGCGGGTCTGGTCGAGGACCTGACCGACAAGACCGCCTCCTGGACGAAGGACTATGTGCCCGCCTCGCTGGCGGCCTACCAGTTCGACAAGAAGACGTACGCGGTCCCGTTCGACATCGGCATGGTCGGCTTCTGGTACAACAAGGCGCTCTTCAAGAAGGCCAAGATCGACACCCCGCCCACCACCTGGTCCGGCTATCTCGACACCATCAGGGCCCTCAAGAGCGCCGGGATCACGCCCATCGCGCTGGCCGGCAAGGAGAAGTGGCCCGGCATGTACTACTGGGCGTATCTGTCGATGCGCGTCGCCGGGCTGGAGGCGATGCAGAAGGCGGCCACCGACGCCGACTTCACCGGCGAGGGGTTCGTCACGGCCGGCCAGCACCTCAAGGACCTCGTCGCGCTCGAACCCTTCCAGAAGGGTTTCCTCGGCGGGGCCTACTCGGACCCCAACGGTGAGGCGGCCCTGATGGGCAACGGCAAGGCGGCCATGGAACTGATGGGCCAGTGGGCGCCGACCGTCGAGAAGGACTCGGGCAAGGGCATCGGCGACGACCTGGGCTTCTTCTCCTTTCCCTCCGTGGAGGGCGGAAAGGGCGCGCTCACCGAGGTGTTCGGCGGAGGAGGCGGCCACGCGGTGCGCAAGGGGGCGCCGGACGCGGCGGTGGAGTTCCTGAAGTTCTTCGCGGAGAAGGAGTTCGCCGAGACGCTCGTCAAGGAGACCGGCCTGATACCGGTGTCCAAGGACGCGCGCCCCGCGCTGACCGACCCCAACCTCACCGCCGTGTCGGACGCCCTGAACAACGCCACCGGCTTCCAGCTCTACCTCGACCAGGCATACGCCCCCGCCGTCGGCCAGGAGATCAACGACAGCGTCGCCGCGCTCATCGCCGGATCCAAGTCGCCCGAACAGGTCACGCGTTCGGTGACCCAGGTCGCCAAGAGCGAGAAGAGCTAGCGGCCGGCGATGACGCACTCGACCTCGACCTCGACCGCGTCGACGTATGTGCCCCATCGCGGCAAGTCGACCGGCGTGACGGCCGTTTCACCGGGCCAAGGGCCCCGCCGTCCCGCCATGCGGCACGTGCGCGACTGGTTCGCGGCCTTCGTCTTCACCATCCCGGCGCTCGCCCTGTTCGGGATGCTCGTCCTCCTGCCGATGGGCTACGCCTTCTACGTCAGCTTCTTCAACTGGGGCGGATTCGGCTCGCCCACCGACTCCGTGGGGTTCGACAACTACACCCGGCTCTTCCAGGACCCGGTGTTCCTCGGGGACCTGTGGCGCGGCGTCCTGCTCGTCGCCTTCTCCCTGGTCCTCCAGCTCCCGTTCGCGCTCGCCATGGCCGTGCTGCTCAACCAGAGACTGCGCGGCCGGGCCGTCTACCGGATGCTGTTCTTCGCGCCGTACATCCTGTCCGAGGTCATCACCGGCGTGCTGTTCAGCATGATCTTCGCGCCGGGCGGCGGACTCGCCGACAAGGTCCTCGGCGCGGTCGGTCTCGACGGCCTGGGCGGGCTCTGGTTCGCGGGTCAGAACACCGTCCTGCCCACCCTCTTCCTGGTCATGACCTGGAAGTACTTCGGCTTCCACATGATGCTCTACCTGGCAGGCCTCCAGGGCATCCCGGCGGAGTTGCACGAGGCGGCACGCATCGACGGCGCCGGCAGCTGGCAGCGCTTCCGCCACGTCACGCTCCCGCTGCTCGCGCCGACCCTGCGGATCAGCGTGTTCCTGTCCGTGATCGGCGCCATCCAGCTCTTCGACCTGGTCTGGGTGATCTCCGCGGGCGGTCCCGACCACCACTCCGAAACCATGGTCATCAGCATGTTCCAGTACGGCTTCAAGCGCTACCAGATGGGCTACGCCAGCGCGATCAGCGTGGCGATGTTCCTGATCAGCCTCGTCTTCGCCCTCGCCTACCAGCGTTTCGTGCTGCGCCGTGACACCGAAGGAGCCATCACCACCATGCGAGCAGGCCGATGAGCGCGGTCGTGAAGAGCACGGTCCCGGAAAACACGGTCCCTGAGAGCACGGTCCCGAAGAGTGTCGTACGCCGTCGCAGACTGCGCTCGCTGCCCGTGTACGTGATCCTGTGGCTGGTCGGCGCCGTCATGGTGACCCCACTGCTGTACGCCCTGGTCTCCGGCTTCAAGTCCACCGACCAGCTCTCCAGCAACACCTTCGGCCTTCCCCACCCCTGGGTGACCTCGAACTACACCTCGCTGCTCGGCTCGGGACCGTTCTGGCGGTCCGTCGGCAGCAGCACCCTCATCGCGGTCGCCACCGCCCTGCTGACCGTGGGGGCGTCGGCGCTCGCCGCCTACGCGCTCGCGCGGTTCGCCTTCCGGGGCAGGGAAGTGCTCTTCACCGTCTTCACGATGGGACTGATGTTCCCCTTCGCGGTGGCGATCCTGCCGCTGTTCATCCTGCTGCGCACCTTCGGGCTGCTGGACAATCCCTGGGGCGTGATCCTGCCCCAGGCCGCCTTCGGCCTGCCCATGACGATCGTCATCCTGCGCGGCTTCTTCCGGGAGATCCCCGGCGAACTGGAGGAGGCCGCCACCCTCGACGGCTGCTCCTCGTTCGGCTTCTTCTGGCGCATCCTGCTGCCGCTGGCCCGCCCGGCGCTCGGCACCGTGTCCGTCCTCGCCATCGTGGGCAGTTGGAACAACTTCCTGCTCCCCCTGCTCGTCTTCAGCGAACCCACCTGGTGGACGGTCCCCGTCGGCATCCAGCAGTTCCAGGGCCAGTACGCCTCCGACGTGGCCCGCATCTTCGCCTATCTGGTCCTCGCCATGGCGCCCGCCCTGGCCTTCTACGCGGTCGCCGAACGACAGCTGATCGGCGGCATCACGCTCGGCGCGACCAAGGGCTGAGCGCCGGCCCCTCCCGATGCCCCTGTGGATGTGAGGAGTTACATGACCGACCCCTGGCAGGACACCGCTCTGCCCGCAGGCGTCCGCGCCGCCGATCTGCTCGCCCGTATGACCACGGAAGAGAAAGTCGCCCAGCTCTACAGCGTCTGGCCCGGCTCGAACGAGACCCCGGGCGGGGACATGGCGCCGTTGCAGCACGCCCTGTCCGAGGACATCGACCTGACGCGGCTGCTCCCGCACGGGCTCGGCCAGCTGACCCGCCCCTTCGGCACCGCACCGGTCGACCCGGCCGAGGGCGCCGCCCGTCTTGCCGCCCTCCAGGAACGCATCCGCTCCGCGAACCGCTTCCGGCTGCCGGCGCTCGCCCACGAGGAGTGCCTCACCGGGTTCACGGCCTGGCGGGCGACCGTCTTCCCGACCCCGCTCGCCTGGGGCGCGAGCTTCGATCCGGCCCTGGTGAAGGAGATGGCGGCGGCGATCGGAGCCTCGATGCGCTCGGTCGGCGTCCACCAGGGCCTCGCCCCGGTCCTCGACGTCGTACGCGATCCCCGCTGGGGCCGTACGGAGGAGTCGATCGGCGAGGACCCCTACCTCGTGGCGACCGTCGGCACCGCCTATGTCCAGGGACTGGAGTCGGCGGGTGTCGTCGCCACCCTCAAGCACTTCGCCGGCTACTCGGCCTCCCGCGGCGCCCGCAACCACGCGCCCGCCTCGCTCGGCCCGCGCGAACTGGCGGACGTCATCCTGCCGCCGTTCGAGATGGCCGTACGGGAGGGCGGGGCGCGGTCGGTGATGGCCTCGTACAACGACCTCGACGGGCTGCCCGCCCACGCGCACCGCCGACTGCTCACCGAACTCCTGCGGGAGGAGTGGCAGTTCACCGGCACGGTCGTGGCCGACTACTTCGGGGTGTCCCTCCTGGAGTCCGCGCACGGGCTCACCGACTCCCCTTCGGGGGCGGCCGCGCTCGCGCTCGCGGCGGGCGTGGACGTCGAGCTGCCCGCCGTGCGCTGCTACGGCTCCGGGCCCCTCGACGAGGAGTTCGTGGACCGGGCCGCGCTGCGGGTGCTGACGCAGAAGTGCGAACTGGGGCTGCTGGATCCGGACTGGGCGGCGGAGCCAGCGGACTCAGGATCCGTCGACCTCGATCCGCCGCACATGCGTGCGCTGGCCCGGCAGTTGGCGGAGGAGTCGGTCGTCCTGCTCGCCAACGGGGGTACGTTGCCGCTGGCGTCCGGGGTGCGGCGGATCGCCGTGCTCGGTCCGCTGGCCGACGATCCCGCGGCCATGCTCGGCTGCTACACCTTCCCCCGGCATGTCCTCCTCGACTACCCCGAGGTCGAGATGGGGGTGGGCGTGCCGACGCTGCTGGAGGCGCTGCGCGCCGAGCTGCCGGACGTGGAGTTCACCGATGATCCGGTGGCCGCCGACGTGTGTGTGGTGGCGGTCGGCGACCGCTCGGGGCTGTTCGGGCGGGGCACCTCGGGCGAGGGGTGCGACGCGGCCGATCTCGAACTGCCCGAGGGACAGGGAGAGTTGGTCGACAAGGCGCTGGTCTCCGGGACGCCGGTCGTGCTGGTACTGCTCTCGGGGCGGCCGTACGGGCTCGGGCGCTGGGCGGACCGGTGCGCGGCGGTGGTGCAGGCGTTCTTCGCGGGACAGGAGGGGGGTCCCGCGGTGGCCGGGGTGCTGTCCGGGCGGGTCAATCCGTCGGGGCGGCTCCCGGTGAGCGTGCCGCGCGAGCGTGCCGGGCAGCCGTGGACGTATCTCGCCCCGCCGCTCGGACAGCGCGGCGAGGCCAGCAACCTCGACCCGACGCCGCTGTTCCCGTTCGGACACGGGCTGTCGTACACGACGTACGACTGGCAGGCGCCGTCGGTCGACGACACCGCGTTCCCGACGGACGGCGAGACGACCCTGCGGCTGACCGTCCGCAACACGGGGGAGCGGGCCGGTACCGAGGTCGTGCAGCTCTATCTCCACGACCCGGTCGGCAAGGTGGCGCGGCCGGTGGTCCGGCTGGTGGGCTACGCGCGGGTGCCGCTGGAGGCGGGCGCGTCGGCGGAGGTCCACTTCACGGTCCCGGCGGACCTGGCCGCGTACACCGGCCCGGACGGCGACCGGATCGTCGAACCGGGGGAACTGGAGCTGCGGTTGGGTGTGTCCAGCGCCGAGGGCGAGGTGCGGTACGCGGTGCCGGTGACGCTGACCGGGCCCGAACGGGTGGTGGGCCGGGAGCGGCGGATGCGGTGCGAGGTGCGCGTGAAGTGAGCCGTCGGTGCGCGCGTCGCCGAATGTTTCCTTCCAGTTCTCGAATGTTACGGACCTTCCCTGGGGTCGGAGAGGGGTCGCCCGGCGTGCACCCGGGGATACGATCGCGCCCATGAATCCCGCGAAGCCCGTGGAGAAGCGGATGGCGGATCGTCCCTCGGGGACCGCGACCCTCGCCGAGATCGCCCGCGAGGCCGGCGTCTCCGCTCCGACTGTTTCGAAGGTGCTCAACGGCCGGGCCGATGTCGCTCCGGCCACCCGCACCCGTGTCGAGGAGCTGCTGCGCGCGTACGGCTACCGGCGCCGCCGGGCCGAGGCGACCCGCTCACCCCTCATCGACCTGGTCTTCCACGAGTTGGAGAGCGCCTGGGCGATGGAGGTCATCCGGGGCGTCGAGAACGTGGCGCGGGACGAGGGGCTGAGCGTCGTCCTCTCGGAGAGCGCGGGACGGCTGACCCCCGGGCGGACCTGGGCCGACCAGGTCGCCGCCCGTCGCCCGCACGGCGTGATCCTCGTGCTGTCCCGGCTGGACGAGTCCCAGCGCGCGCTGCTGACCAGCAGGTCCATCCCGTTCGTGGTGATGGACCCGGCGGGCGACCCGGGCGACGACGTGCCGTCCATCGGCGCCACCAACTGGCACGGCGGGCTGGCCGCGACCCGCCATCTCGTCGACCTGGGGCACCGGCGGATCGGCGCGATCAGCGGGCCCTCGCGGATGATGTGCAGCCGCGCGCGCGTCGACGGATACCGGGCGGCGCTGGAGACGGCGGGACTGCCGGTGGACCCGGAGCTGATCAGAGTCGGGAACTTCCACCACGAGGACGGCTACCGGCTGGGCCTCGACCTGCTGCGCCGCCCCGACCGCCCGACGGCCGTCTTCACCGGCAACGACCTCCAGGCGCTCGGCCTGTACGAGGCAGCCCGCGAGCTGGGCCTGCGCATCCCGGAGGACCTGAGCGTCGTGGGGTTCGACGATCTGCCGGTGGCGCGCTGGGTCGGGCCGCCGCTGACGACCGTACGACAGCCCCTGACGGAGATGGCGGAGGCGGCGGCCAGGCTGGTGCTGGAGCTGGGGCGCGAGGAGCGGCCGGCGGCAGGGACCAGAGTGGAACTGGCCACGAGCCTGGTGGTGCGCAGCAGTACGGGGGCGGCTGCGGCGGTCGGCTCGGCGTGAAGTGGACGTATTGACGAGTGGGGCATCCCGCTCCACACTCCTCCGAAGCCAATCGGTTGCAAGACCGAAACTTTCGGAGGCACCCGCATGAGATCTCTGAGAACAGGCTTATCCCTGGGTTCCGTTCTCACCGGCATCGCCGCCCTCGGCGCCCTGCTGGTCGCGGCCCCCGCCGCTCACGCGGCCGACACCCCGCTGCGCGACCTGGCCGCCGCCAAGGGCAAGGTGATCGGCACCGCCGTCACCGGGTCCAAGCTCACGGGGACGTACGGCGACATCGCCGGGGCCCAGTTCAGCTCGCTCACCCCCGGCAACGCCATGAAGTGGGAGACCGTCGAGCCCACCCGGGGCACCTACAACTGGGCCGAGGCCGATCAGATCGTGGCCTTCGCGCAGGCCCACAACCAGCAGGTGCGCGGCCACACCCTGGTCTGGCACAGCCAGAACCCGAGCTGGCTGACGAACGGCAGCTGGACGTCCGCCCAGCTCAGCTCGCTGCTCCAGGACCACATCACCACCGAGGTCACCCGATACAAGGGCAAGCTGGCCGCCTGGGACGTGGTGAACGAGCCCTTCAACGAGGACGGCACCTACCGCTCGACCCTCTGGTACAACGGCCTCGGCTCCGACTACATCGCCCAGGCCCTGACCTGGGCGCACGCGGCCGACCCGGGCGCCAAGCTCTACATCAACGACTACAACGTCGAAGGCGTCAACGCCAAGAGCACCGCCCTCTACAACCTGGTCAGGTCGCTGAAGGAGCGCGGCGTCCCGATCGACGGGGTCGGCCTCCAGGCCCACCTCGTCCTCGGCCAGGTGCCGTCCACGCTCCAGCAGAACATCCAGCGCTTCGCCGACCTCGGCGTCGACGTGGCGATCACGGAGCTGGACATCCGTATGCAGGTCCCCTCCGACAGCGCGAAGCTGACGCAGCAGGCCGCCGACTACAAGACGGTGTTCGACGCGTGCGTCGCGGTGTCCCGGTGCTACGGCGTCACCGTCTGGGGCTTCACCGACTCCGATTCCTGGATCCCGGACGTCTTCTCCGGGTACGGCGCGGCGACTCCGTACGACGAGAACTACGTGCCGAAACCGGCGTACTACGCGATCGCGGGCTCGCTGGGCGGGACCTCGACGCCACCGTCCACGGGTGCCTGCACGGCGACGTACAGCGTCCAGAGCCAGTGGAACACGGGGTTCACGGGGCAGGTGAGGATCGCCTGTTCCGGGGCCGCGCTGTCGTCGTGGAAGGTGAACTGGACGTACGGCGCGGGCCAGCGGATCACCCAGGCCTGGAACGCCGACTGCACCCAGTCCGGTGCGGCGGTGACGTGCGCGAACGCCTCCTACAACGGAACGGTACCGAACGGCGGATCAGTGACGTTCGGGTTCAACGCGTCATGGAGCGGGAGCAATCCGGTGCCCACCGTGACGCTGGGCTGAGGGTGGCGTGAGAAGTCTGAGATTTTCCGAAGGAAACCCCAGAAGAGGTTCCTGCTCGTAATAATTCGGACTTACGTTCCTCCGCGTGACTGCAGAAGAGGAGCGTGGGGGCGGACGTGAGGCCGGGCGCGGGGACGGGGTCGAGAGCGGGGACGGGAACGAGGGCGCCGCGAGACGTGCCGGACGGCGGAGAGGTCTGCTGAAAGCCGCCGGCATCACGCTCGCCGGCGTCCTCGTGCTCTCCGCGGCCGGGGCGGGCTGGGCCTACTGGCACCTGAACCACAACATCAAGAGCGTGGACATCAACAGCGCGCTGGGCGACGACCGTCCGGCGAAGGCGGTGTCGACCCCGTCGGCGTCCGCCTCCGCCTCGGCCGCCCCGCTGCCGAGCGGCGCCCTGAACATCCTGGTCCTCGGTTCCGACTCGCGCAGTGGGAAGGCGAACGCCGCGCTCGGGGGCGGCGACAGCTCGGGCGCCCGCTCCGACACGGCGATGGTCGTCCACGTCGACGAGGGGCGCACCAAGGCGACGGTGGTGAGCATCCCCCGGGACACCCTGGTGACCCGTCCGTCGTGTCCGACCTCGTCCGGCGGGACGACCTCGGTGGCGTACAACGCGATGTTCAACAGCGCGTACTCGGTGGGCGGTCCGGTCTGCGCGGTGAAGACCGTCGAGTCCCTCACGGACGTCCGCATGGACCACTACATCGAGATCGACTTCTCCGGCTTCGCGAAGCTGGTGGACGCGCTCGGCGGCGTCACCGTGACGACGGACCAGAACATCGACGACGACAAGAGCCATCTGCACCTGAAGGCGGGCACCCACCACCTGGGCGGCACCCAGGCCCTGGCGCTGGCCCGCACCCGGCACGGCATAGGCGACGGCAGCGACCTCGGCCGCATAGGCCTCCAGCAGAAGCTGGTGAAGGCGCTGCTGGAACAGATGGCGTCGACGTCCCTGCTCACCGATCCCGCCAAGCTCTACAAGGTCGCCGACGCCGTCACCGGCAGCCTGACGACGGACACGGGGCTCGACTCGCTGGGCGAACTGATGAAGCTCGGCCAGAGCCTGAAGTCCCTCTCCTCCGACAAGGTCAAGACGGTCACCATGCCGGTGGTGACGGCCCCGTCGAACCCGAACCGGGTGGTGGCCGACGAGCCGGAGGCGAGCGACCTGTGGGCCTCGCTCAATTGACCGGGCCGACGCCGCCGACCCGGTACGTCAACAGATAGCGCCAGTAGAGGAGTTGGCGGACGCCGGTGACCGAGCGGCCCCCGGCACAGTCGGCGCGCTCGACGGCGTACGGCGCGCTGGCCCGGCTCGGCCGGATCGACGCCCGGCTCACGCTGTCGGCTGGGGAGTGCGCGGCGCTGGAGGAGGAGGCCGCCGAGTGGTTCGCGCGGGGTGCGGGTGAGGCACAGCTCGTCCAGGCGCTGACGGCGGGGCTTCCGGAGCGCGTGGCGCACGCGTACGCCTTCGTACGCGCACGGCTCCTCGCCAAACTGCCCCCGCCGCCCGAGCCACAGCCATCGGCGCCCCGGTACGAAGTGGTGTGCACGGCGTGCGGGGAGCCGGGCGGGGAGGACGGTGTCGAGCTGCGGGGCGGGTTGTGCGGGGGGTGCTGGGGCGGGCGGCCCGCCCTCGCGGCCGACGAGGCCCGCGCCCACGTCGGGCAGTTGCGCGCCGCCCTGCGCGCGGGGACCCGTACGGGGACCAGGACGAAGAAAGGAGCAGGCACATGACGACCTTGCAGCACGGTCCGCCCGTGACCGGGGCAGGATGGAGGGGAGGAGGCGACGCCGTGACCCCCAGCACTGCCGACCGGCCCCAGATGCTCGTCGAGGAATTCGAGGAGCTCGCTCGTCACGCGCCCGAGTCGGCGCGGCTGGAATTCCTGAACGGAAGGATCGGGGTCAAGCCCATGCCGGACGGCAATCACGCGCAGATCGTTGCCTGGCTCCTCAAGCGGTGCATGCAGTACCGCCCCGAACTCTTTCTCTTCCCGGAACAAGGTCTCCAGATCCAGGCGTACCGCAAGGGGCGCGCCCGGCCGGGCGGAGCACTGGCGCCCGAGGAGTACTTCGCCGGAAAAGGCGAGTGGGCCGAACCTGCGGGCGTCCTGATGGTCGTCGAGGTCACCTCGCACGACCGGGACGCCGACCGGCGTGACCGGATCGAGAAGCCCGACGGATACGCGGCCGCCGACATCCCCGTCTACCTCCTCGTCGACCGGGACACGGACAGCGTGACCGTGCACTGCGACCCCGAGGGCGGCGTCTACCGCTCGCTCACCACCCGGGCGTTCGGAGCGGTGATCGAGCTGCCGGATCCGGTCGGGTTCACGCTGGATACACAGAAGCTCAAGGACTTCGCCGACTGAACCGCAGCCGCCGCACCCCGCCGCGAGAAAAAAATCCAGAGAAATCCGGGGACGGTGTCGAAACCGGTGTCTCCCGTTCGACGCACGGGTGAGAGGCAGGGAGAAGCCCCGCCTCCGAGGCACCACGGACACGAGGAGTCACCATGCCGCGTTACCTGTCGCTGGTCCAGATCGACGAGAGCACCGCGCCCGCCGAGGGCCCGAGCCCGGAGCTGATGCAGCGGATGGGCGAGCTGATCGAGGAGATCACCAAGGCGGGGGTCATGCTCGACACCGCCGGGCTGACGCCGTCCGCCCAGGGCAAGCGGGTGCACTGGTCGGGCGGGCAGCTCTCCGTCACCGACGGGCCCTTCACCGAGTCCAAGGAGGTCGTCGGCGGCTACGCGCTCATGCAGTGCAAGGACATGGCCGAGGCCCTGGAGTGGACCAAGCGGTTCCTGAAGGTGCACGAGGAGCACTGGACGGTGACCTGCGAGGTGCGGGAGATCGCCGAGGGCTGAGCGGTTCCTTGGCCTGTGGCCGCCGCGGGTGTCTGATGGTGGGTTGTGGAAGAGCAGCAGCCCGCCGTCACGCCCGTCACACCGTCGGACCCGTCCGGGGCCATCAGAGGTGACGTCGAAGCCGTCGAAGCCGTGGAGACGATCTTCCGGATCGAGTCGCCCCGCATCATCGCCGGCGTCTCCCGCATCGTCCGTGACGTCGGCATCGCCGAGGAGCTCGCGCAGGACGCCCTGGTCGCGGCGCTGGAACAGTGGCCGCGGGACGGCGTCCCGGACAACCCGGGCGCGTGGCTGACGACCACGGCCAAGCGTCGTGCGATCGATCTCGTACGCCGCAGGGAGCAGTACGCGCGCAAGCTGGAGGAGGTGGGGCGGGACCTTTCGGTGACCGCCCCGCACCACCTCGACGAACCCTCCGACCCGGACGACATCGACGACGATCTGTTGCGGCTCGTCTTCACCGCCTGCCATCCCGTCCTCTCCGCCGAGGCCCGCATCGCCCTCACCCTGCGCCTGGTCGGCGGTCTGACCACCCCCGAGATCGCCCGCGCCTTCCTCGCCCCGGAGGCGACCGTCGCCCAGCGCATCGTGCGCGCCAAGCGGACCCTGGCGACGAAGGGCGTCCCCTTCGAGGTCCCCTACGGCCCGGACCGCGAGGCCCGCCTCGGGTCCGTACTCGAGGTCATCTACCTGGTCTTCAACGAGGGGTACGCGGCCACGGCGGGCGACGACCTGCTGCGCCCCGCCCTGTGCGAGGACGCGCTGCGACTGGCACGCGTGCTCGCCGAGTTGATGCCCAAGGAGCCCGAAGTGCACGGGCTGGTGTCCCTGCTGGAGCTCCAGGAGTCCCGCGCCGCCGCCCGCACCGGCCCCTCGGGCGAGCCCGTCCTCCTCAAGGACCAGAACCGGCGCCGCTGGAACCGCCTGCTGATCCGCCGCGGCTTCGCCGCCCTCGGCCGGGCGAGCGCCGGCACCACCGGACCCGCCGGCCCGTACGCCCTCCAGGCCGCCATCGCCGCCTGCCACGCCCAGGCGTACGCGTACGAGGACACGGACTGGCGGCAGATCGCCACCCTGTACGGGCTGCTGGCGGCCCTTTCCCCGTCTCCCGTGGTCGAGTTGAACCGCGCCGTCGCCGTCTCCATGGCCGAGGGCCCCGCCGCGGCGCTGGAGATCGTCGACCGTCTGACCGGTGAACCGACCCTGCGCGACTACCACCTGCTGCCCAGCGTCCGCGGCGACCTGCTGGCCCGCCTCGGCCGTACGGCGCAGGCCCGCGCGGAGTTCGAACGAGCCGCGGGCCTGGCCCGCAACGAACGGGAACGCGTGCTGCTGGAGACGCGGGCGCGGGACTGCGGCTAGAGGACTGCCGACAGGGGGACTCCTGCCAGGGCGACAGGACCTAGGAGGCGTGCCGCTGGGCCGGGTGGCCGAGCAGCATCGTCGGTGCCCCCGCGACCCTGGTCAGGAAGACGGTGGCCGAGTGGGGGCCGTGCGACTTGGGCAGGGCCTTCTTGCGGAGTTCCTCCGGCTCGACCGCCGACCCCCGCTTCTTCACCGTCAGCACCCCGACCCCCCGCTCCCGCAGCAGCGCCTTCAACTTCTTCACGTTGAAGGGGAGTCGGTCGGTGATCTCGTAGGCGGAGGCGTACGGCGTCGGGCGCAGTTCGTCCGCCGTGACGTACGCGATCGTCTCGTCGACGAGCCCGCCGTCGACTTCCTCGGCGACCTCGGCGACCAGATGGGCGCGGATGACGGCGCCGTCGGGCTCGTACAGGTAGCGCCCGACCTCGCGCACCGCGGGGTCGGGGAGGCCGCGGCCGCGCAGCTCGCGCGGGCCGGGCAGCAGGGTGGCCCGCACCAGCCCCGGCTCGGTGCCGAACCACAGCACCGCCTCCTTCACGTCACCGGCGTCCGAGATCCACTCGGCCTCCGCCTCGGCGGGGATGGCCTCGTGGGGGATGCCCGGGGCGATCTTCAGCGCGGCGAGCGGGGCCTTCAGAGCCGTCGCGATCGCCCAGGAGAGCGGGGGTGAGTACGCCTCCGGGTCGAAGATCCGGCCGCGTCCGCCGCGCCGCGCAGGGTCCACGAAGACCGCGTCGTACGCCTGCGTGTCGACCTCCGTGACATCGGCCTCGCGCACCTCGATGAGGTCGGCGAGCCCGAGCGCATCGGCGTTCGCGCGCGCCGCCGCCACCGTCAGCGGGTCGCGGTCGACGGCGAGGACGCGGATCCCGGCGCGGGCCAGCGCGATCGCGTCGCCGCCGATGCCGGAGCACAGGTCGGCGACCGAGCGCACGCCCAGGGACCGCAGCCGCCGCGCTCGATGGGTGGCGACCGTGGTGCGCGTCGACTGCTCGACCCCGTTCGGGGTGAAGAACATCCGCTCCGCGTCCTCGGCGCCGAACTTCGCCGCCGCCCGCTGCCGCAGCCGTGCCTGCCCGAGTGCGGCCGAGACCAGTTCGGCCGGGTGGTCGCGGCGCAGCCGGGTGGCGACGGCCAGCTCCTGGGCCGGTTCGGTGCCGCGCACCTCGTCGAGCAGGGCGCGGCCCTCGGGGGTGAGGAGGGAGGCGAAGGAGACGTCGTTCACCGGCCCATTGTCGGTCAGTGCGGGCGGGTGTGGGCCAGTCGGTGGACGGTGCGCCCCCGGTCGCGGTGTCGGAGCCCCGGGCGCACGGTGGCCTGCAAGGATCCGACACCATGCGATCAGTACGACAAAAGTACAAAAACAACGCAAAGAGGGCGCGCGTCTGGGGCGGGGTCGCCGTCCTCGCCGTCGCCGCCCTCGCGTCCGGTTGCGCCGACGACGACACCAACGGCGCCCGTTCGGCCCAGGGGCCCCAGCAGGCGCTGCACGCGCCCCCGGCCCGCGCCCTCGACTCCTACGCCGCCAGAATCCGCGAGCAGCAGGCCGCCCGGGCCGTCGCGGCCAAGCACTGGGGGCTCACGAAGGTCCCGCTGGCCGCGCCGCCGGCCCCGGCGAGAAAGCCGGTCATCAGACCCCGCGACGGCTTCGAGGTCACCGATCAGGAAGAGCTCGGCCTGCCGCCGGTCTTCACGACCGTCCCCACCAAGGACAAGGTCGTCTTCCTCACCATCGACGACGGCTCCGAGAAGGACCCCGCGTTCCTCAGGATGATGAGCGACCTGAAGATCCCGTACACCGCCTTCCTGAGCAACTACCTGGTCAAGGACGACTACGGGTACTTCCGGAAGATGCGTGACCAGGGCGTCACCCTCAACAACCACACCCTCACCCACCCCTACCTGCCCGGGCTGTCGTACGAGGAGCAGCGGCACGAGATCTGCGGCATGCAGGACATCATGGAGAAGCAGTTCGGCAAGCGCCCGAAGGTCCTCAGGCCGCCCTACGGCAATTACAACCAGGACACCCTGCGCGCCGCCAAGTCCTGCGGCATCAAGTACGCGCCCATCTGGGACGAGGAGGTCTTCGTCGACCACTGGGAGTACCGCGACTGGGACCGCGACCTGCACCCCGGCGACATCGTCCTCACCCACTTCCGCGGCAAAGAGGACTGGGACGGCACCATGCCCGACATGATCCGCCGCTTCCTGAAGCTGGTCACCGACAAGGGGTACGCGGTGGCACGGCTGGAGGACTACCTGTGAGAACGCGGGCGCTGGTCGCGGGGGCGCTCACCGCGGCGCTCCTGACCGGCTGCACCGGCTGTGCCCAGTCCGTCGACCCGATCGAACGGCTTGGCAAGAAGGCCGCGCAGGAGGTGCGCAGGTCCAGGCCGAACGGGCCGACCCCGGCGACGTACCGCCGCTGGGGGCTGCCCACCCCGCTCGCCGCCCCGCCGCAGCAGCCCGCCCGGCCCGCCCTCCGCGGCGCGGCGCCGGGACTGGCTCCCGTCGTGGACCGCGTACCCACCCGCGACAAAGTGGTCTTCCTGACGTACGACGACGGTGCCGAGCGCGATCCGCGGTTCGTCGACATGGTCCGTGAACTGCGGCTGCCGGTCAGCATGTTCCTCACGGACAGTGTCGTCGGGCCGGGATACGGGCACTTCGCCCAACTGCGGACGGTCGGCGCGAGCGTGCAGAACCACACCCTCCATCACGCCTCGCTGCGCGGACTGCCGTACGCGGGCCAGCGGGCCGAGATCTGCGGCCAGCAGGAGAAGCTCAAGGCCCGCTTCGGTATCCGCCCCCGGCTCTTCCGTCCCCCCTACGGCGCCTACGACACCACCACGCTGCACGCCGCCTCCGATTGCGGGGTCGTGGCCGTCGTCCTCGGCCGGGAGCCCGACGCCCGCCGTCTGCGACCGGGTGACATCCTCTCCGGCTTCGAGGAGCCCAACCTCACGGAGGCGACGGTCAGACTCCTGCGACGCATCCAGGCGGAGGGCTTCACACCGGCACGCCTGGAGAACTACCTCTGACGATTCGGCTCGGGGAGGCATCGACTCGGGGAGGCATCGATCAGCCCGTCCGGTGTTCGAGGACGAGGCCGTTCAGGCCGATGGCGGGGGTCTGGGAGCGACAGCCCCCGGGCGCGCCGACACGCACGCCGGGTGCCCAAAACCCCACGCCACGCCGGACGCTTTGGCACTCCGCTTGACCGAGTGCTAATCGCGGTCATAGTCTCGGCCCTGGCACTCCCCCCTGGAGAGTGCCAATAGCGACGGGCAGGTCCGGCACCCGCGACGACGGATCCACCTGGTCGCCACCTCAGACAGTTAACCCCGTGAGATCTCCGAAGGGGGAGGTCGGATCGTGACGACCACCAGCTCCAAGGTTGCCATCAAGCCGCTCGAGGACCGTGTTGTGGTCCAGCCGCTGGACGCCGAGCAGACCACGGCTTCTGGCCTGGTCATCCCGGACACCGCGAAGGAGAAGCCCCAGGAGGGCGTCGTCCTTGCCGTGGGCCCGGGCCGCTTCGAGAACGGCGAGCGCCTGCCGCTCGACGTCAGCACCGGCGACATCGTGCTGTACAGCAAGTACGGCGGCACCGAGGTGAAGTACAACGGCGAGGAGTACCTCGTCCTCTCGGCTCGCGACGTGCTCGCGATCATCGAGAAGTAGTTCACCGAGCTTCACCGTTTCACCCAGTTTTGCAGTGAACTGCGCCCCTGGCCCCCGCGACCATAACCAGCCGGGCGTCGGGGGCGCGGTTCGTTCACCCCAGTTTTCCGAGAGGGCTGAATCGCTCCCATGGCGAAGATCCTGAAGTTCGACGAGGACGCCCGTCGCGCCCTCGAGCGCGGCGTCAACAAGCTTGCCGACACGGTCAAGGTGACGATCGGCCCCAAGGGCCGCAACGTCGTCATCGACAAGAAGTTCGGCGCACCCACCATCACCAACGACGGTGTCACCATCGCCCGCGAGGTCGAGCTCGACGACCCGTACGAGAACCTCGGCGCCCAGCTGGTGAAGGAGGTGGCGACCAAGACCAACGACATCGCGGGTGACGGTACGACCACCGCCACCGTGCTGGCCCAGGCGCTCGTCCGCGAGGGCCTGAAGAACGTCGCCGCGGGTGCCTCCCCGGCGCTGCTCAAGAAGGGCATCGACGCGGCCGTCAAGGCGGTCTCGGACGAGCTCCTCGCCACCGCGCGCCCGATCGAGGAGAAGTCCGACATCGCCGCCGTCGCCGCGCTGTCCGCCCAGGACCCGCAGGTCGGCGAGCTCATCGCCGAGGCGATGGACAAGGTCGGCAAGGACGGTGTCATCACCGTCGAGGAGTCCAACACCTTCGGCCTGGAGCTGGACTTCACCGAGGGCATGGCCTTCGACAAGGGCTACCTGTCGCCGTACATGGTGTCCGACCAGGAGCGTATGGAGGCCGTCCTCGACGACCCGTACATCCTCATCCACCAGGGCAAGATCAGCTCCATCCAGGACCTGCTGCCGCTGCTGGAGAAGGTCATCCAGGCCAACGCCTCCCGGCCGCTGCTGATCATCGCCGAGGACGTCGAGGGCGAGGCCCTGTCGACCCTGGTCGTGAACAAGATCCGCGGCACGTTCAACGCCGTCGCCGTGAAGGCCCCTGGCTTCGGTGACCGCCGCAAGGCCATGCTCGGCGACATCGCCACCCTCACCGGTGGTCAGGTCATCGCCGAGGAGGTCGGCCTCAAGCTCGACCAGGTCGGTCTGGACGTGCTGGGCACCGCCCGCCGTGTGACCGTCACCAAGGACGACACCACCATCGTCGACGGTGGCGGCAACTCCGAGGAGGTCGTCGGCCGGGTCAACCAGATCAAGGCCGAGATCGAGAACACCGACTCCGACTGGGACCGCGAGAAGCTCCAGGAGCGCCTCGCCAAGCTGGCCGGCGGCGTGTGCGTGATCAAGGTCGGCGCCGCCACCGAGGTCGAGCTCAAGGAGAAGAAGCACCGTCTGGAGGACGCCATCTCCGCGACCCGCGCCGCGGTCGAGGAGGGCATCGTCTCCGGTGGTGGCTCCGCGCTCGTCCACGCCGTGAAGATCCTCGAGGGCAACCTCGACAAGACCGGCGACGAGGCCACGGGTGTCGCGGTCGTCCGCAAGGCCGCCGTCGAGCCGCTGCGCTGGATCGCCGAGAACGCCGGCCTCGAGGGTTACGTCATCACCTCCAAGGTCGCCGAGCTCGACAAGGGCCAGGGCTTCAACGCCGCCACCGGCGAGTACGGCGACCTGGTCAAGTCCGGTGTCATCGACCCGGTCAAGGTCACCCGCTCCGCCCTGGAGAACGCCGCCTCCATCGCCTCCCTGCTCCTCACGACCGAGACCCTGGTCGTCGAGAAGCCGGCCGAGGAGGAGGCCGACGCCGGTCACGGTCACGGCCACGGGCACTCCCACTGAGTCTCGTACTCCCGAAGAAGCCCCCGTTCCGCACGGAACGGGGGCTTCTCCCGTACTCGGTACCACCTGCCAGGTCCCGCACCACCGGCACCGACCGGTACTACTGCTCCAGCGCGTCCAGCGCCCCCAGCTGACCCAGCAGCCCCAGCTGGTCGTACTGCCACCAGCCCTCGGCGATCTTCCCGTCCTCCTGGCAGCGGAAGACGGTCGTACCGGTCATGGTGACCTGCTTCCCGGTCGCCGGGATCCCCATGAAGTCGCCCTTGTGGGTGCCGTTCCAGGTCCACCGGGTGCAGACCCGGTCGCCCTGGGTGAGCTGGTCCTCGACGGTGAACGTGAAGTCGAAACCGCCCCGCCACATCTCGATCTCGCGCCGCATCGCGTCGAGACCGATGGTGTCCTGCGCGTTGGCCGGATCGTGGTCGTGGTAGCCCTCCGTCATCAGACCGTTGAGCGGCGGCAGTTCACCCGGCGTCGCGAGCGTCTCGAAGAACCTGCGGATGTTGGCCGCGTACAACTGCTCGTCCCGCACCACGTCCAGGTCGGTGAACGTCGGCAGCTCGTCGCAGAGCGTCACCATCTCCTGGAAGATCCGTTCGGTCTCGGGGAGGTTCGAGTTCCGCATCGCCTCCTCGAACGAGGGGAACTCCACGATCTCTATGAAGTGGGTCGCGTCGGAGCGGTCCTTGCCGATCACACTGTGCGTCGCGGTCCGCTTGCCCCTGGTCTTCTCGACCCATGTGTCCATCAGCTGGTTCATCTCGTCGAACCGGCTGGTCCTGCAGTCGATGAGCTGTACGAATGTCATGGCGTCGCCTCCGGCCCCCTGGGTCCGGTTGAACACCCTCAGTTTCCCACCGGAGGGACGACACCACCCACCGCGCGGTGGCCCTTACCGGGGGCCGTACTTCCGGCCCGTCTTCGACGTGATTCCGCCCAGCAGACCTCGCGGCGCCACCTTCACCAGGCCCATCAGCGCCTTGTAGCGGGGGTCGGGGACGGACAGCGACTTGCCGCGGGCCAGGTCCGCGAGCGCCGCCGCGACCAGCTTGTCCGCGTCGAGCCACATCCAGTTCGGGATGTTGTCCGTGCCCATCCCGGCCCGCTGGTGGAACTCGGTGCGGACGAAGCCGGGAGCCAGCGCCATCAGCCGTACGCCGCTGCCCGCCAGATCCCGCGCCGCGCCCTGCGTGAACTGCACGACCCACGCCTTGGACGCCCCGTACGTACCCCGCGGCACGAACGCGGCCACCGACGCGACGTTGACCACTCCGCCCCGGCCGCGCTCCCGCATGGCCTCGGTCGCCGCCGACGTCAACCGCAGCACCGCCTCGCAGTGGACCTTGAGCATCGTCAGCTCGTCGGCCATCGACACCTCGAGATAGCGGCCCTTGTTGCCGAAGCCCGCGTTGTTGATCAGCAGGTCGACCGGGTTCTTGCGGTCGGAGAGGCGGGCGGCCACCGCCTCGATGCCCTCGTCCGTCGACAGGTCGGCGGTCAGCACCTCCGCCTCGATGCCGTGCCGGTCGTGCAGTTCGGTCGCCTGCTCGCCCAGCCGCTTGGTGTCGCGCGCCACCAGCACGAGGTTGTGCCCGTCAGCCGCCAGCCGCCGTGCGAAGGCGGCGCCGATGCCCGCGGTCGATCCCGTAATCAGAGCCGTTGTCATGGCCCAAGGCTAGTGACCTGACCAGGCGCGCCGCGCCCCGCCACCCAACGCCCGAGCCTGCTCCACGAGTTCCCCGCACACCCCGGACGCCCCCGCCCCCGCGCCCCTGCTTCGAGCGGCTAGTGCCGCAACAGGCAACGTTCGCCCCGTCGCGACGCCCGGCACGCACTCTCGCCGCACCGGCCGAAAGCCCAAGTACGTCCAGTGCGAGGA